>NZ_KE384560.1:0-300000 GCF_000426725.1 Sporocytophaga myxococcoides DSM 11118
GTACCAGGGGCGGGACTTGAACCCGCACGTCCAAGCGGACACAAGATTTTAAGTCTTGCGTGTCTACCAATTCCACCACCCCGGCAAAGATTTTAAAGTGGAAGATGTTGATTTTTAATAGTCAACCCCTATTTAACAAATAACCCCGGCAACCGGGGTTTTATTTGAGCGGGAAACGAGACTCGAACTCGCGACCCCGACCTTGGCAAGGTCGTGCTCTACCAACTGAGCTATTCCCGCTTATTATTTCCTTAATGGGACTGCAAAGGTAATAGATGAATTTAATAAGTCAATAGCATCGCCCAAATTTTTTTAATTTTTTTTCCAAAAATTATTGATTTCGCTTTTAAGGTGGTTTTTGCTAATTTTGATCATCTTCTTATTGCATGAATCTCAGAATCTTTTTTGATAACATCAAGGAGCCTTTTGAAAAGCCTTCTGTCGACCCTACACTATTTGTAAACAACATTAAAGTTCACAGTGAAGATTTTCCAGACTGGAAGGAGGCTGATATAGCATTGATTGGCTTGGTAGAGGACAGGGGGAGCATGAGCAATAACAATCTTGAAAACGGCCCGGATGAAATCAGAAAGAAATTATATAATCTGAAAAGAGGAGGTGGAGCATATAAGATCGTTGATCTTGGAAACCTCCGTTGCGGTGTAAACCTTGAAGAAAGTTACCTGAGAGTTAAAGAGGTTTGTGAAATGTTGATGCAGCACAATACTATCCCGGTTTTATTTGGAGGTACGCATGATCTTGATTTTGGGCAGTTTCTCGGATATGAATCATCCGGAAAGGTGATCAATATGCTTAATGTCGATGCATTTGTTGATATGACAGCAAACAGAGAAGACATGAGCCGCCATCATATCCATAAAATTCTAGTCAACGATCCTAATATTATTTTTCATTATAGTCAGCTTGCACACCAATCTTATCTGGTAGATCCGGAGACAATCAACGTCCTGGAAAAACTCTATTTCGAAACGCGAAGGCTCGGACAGTTGCGTGAAAGCCTGGAAGATATAGAGCCAGTGGTGAGAAATGCAGATATGCTGAGTTTTGATATTACTGCTATTAAACAAGCAGATGCTCCTGGTAATGCCAATGCACAACCCTTTGGTTTGACAGGTGAAGAAGCTTGCCAGATCTGCTGGTATGCAGGTCTCAGCTCTCGTCTCAGTTCATTTGGAATTTATGAATATAACCCTGAGCTGGATTTCAGGGGACAGACTGCAGGAGTGATCGCAACTATGGTCTGGTATTTCATAGAAGGTTTTTATCTGCGTCAGGAGGATAAAGATTTAGGCAGTGCTAATTTTACCAAATATATTGTATCCCTTCAGGAAGAGCCACATAAACTGGTTTTTTATAAAAATGAGAAATCCGAAAAGTGGTGGCTTGAGGTTCCATATCCTGAAGGAAAAAGTAAATTTGCGAGAAATTCAATAGTTCCCTGCAGCTATGCAGATTATCAGGATGCCAATAATGGCGAGATTCCTAACCGCTGGTTGCTAACCCATGCAAAACTAATTTGATGCTGACAGGTTATTTCTTCAGTATGGAGAAAGAACCCATTACCGTTGTCGATAATTTCACACTGGCATCTCCTGTAGAAAGGATACTTGCTTTGTTTATCGATTATATAGTTGCAGGAGTAATTTATACTTTATTCTTTTTCATCTTGCCGGGATTTATCGCAGCGCTGGCTAGTACATTGTATTTGATTTTCAGGGATAATTTTCGTTTTCTAGGTTATAAATCTTTGGGGAAAAAAGTTTTTAAAATCGAGGTTTTAAAAAATGACTCTCCCAGAATCAGTATTAAAACTGCCCTGAAGCGTAACTTTGTTTTCCTTACAGCGCTCCTCAATATTAATCCCGGTTCCTGGTTTTATATTGCAGGTTCAATAACCCTGTTATTCTTTGCTATTGAAGGTTATTTATTGCTTACAACAGATGACAATCAAAGACTGGGAGACTATTTCGCAGATACTTTAGTTGTAAAGGAATAAGCTATTTCTTTGAATATTCCTGAAGGTCAAGATCCAGAGACCCTACCAGAACATTTGCTTCCACTTTTAAAAGAATTCTTCTTTCATCATTCGTGATCCATGCTTTTACGGGTAGTTCACCACTAAGAAGATTATTAGGAGGAAGGATGGGGGCAATTTTATATGCAGTTCCTTTGCCAAATATACTTTTGACTTTCTCTGTTCCAAGATATTTTACTTTGATGTTATATGCGCTTTCATCAAGGAACACATCTATTACCATCGTATCACCAACTGCCATGGAATTAAAATTAGCATTTCTCAATAAGTATAATGAACTGATCATATCTTCCATGTCAGCTGTTATTTCAAATGTTTTATTTTTGATATTCTCTTTTCTTGTGGTATCAGTCACAAATACTTTATTTTCAAATCTGTTGAAAATGGAAAATTCATCTTTACGATACTTGTTTTCCTGAAGGTGTCTTGAAAATTTTAAAGGAAGGAGGTCAAATGTATCCACACAAGTTTCCCAGGTATCATCAAGATTGGACATCCATCCAGCTGCGCCTTTCAACTTGCAATTGGCTCTGACGCTGTAACAAGGAGTTTTATCTGCCCAGTGAAGTTTGTTGTCATTTTCGATAATCAATGTGCCGGCATTAAGCAGGCCATAGCTGGCATTATATTTAAACCGCTCACCTTCCTTATAATAGTTATGTGTATGCTTGATTTGTTTATGTGTTGGGATAAATAGCTCCTTGCCACCTTTTTCACCTTCACAGCTACATAAAAACCATACAGGTATAAATAACAAAAGAAAATAAAGGGGGAAATATGCAGATTTATTCATGCTCATTTTTTAAGTGGGTATGACTCCAAAAAATTGTGCCATATTTTTCAAATTTAATATTTCTGTTCCAGTAAAAGCAAAAAAGAAAGCATAATGTGTCATATCCAAAAATCCTTTTAATAGGAGCTTTTGAAATAATGCTTCTATTGCAATTCATGAGAATCAATAGTTTGCAATGCTTTATAAGGTGTATCGAAAAAACTTTTTCTTTTTGAGGTTAAAGATATTTAAACTTGTACAAGTTAAAATCGAGAAAAATATGAAAGGAATTCTGGCAATAAGTCTTTTGATACTTTCCAATGCATTTATGACTATGGCTTGGTATGGTCATCTGTTTTTTAAGAAAGTGCCCTGGTTCAGCAAGCTGGGCTTGTTTGGTGTTATTATGATCAGTTGGGGAATGGCTTTTTTCGAATACTGTTTTCAGGTGCCTGCCAACCGGATAGGTTTTGAGGAGAATGGTGGTCCTTTTTCACTATTTGAACTAAAAGTGATTCAGGAAGCAGTTTCTTTAACAGTCTTTACGGCCTTTGCAATTCTTGTTTTCAAATCCGATAAACTGGCCTGGAACTACCTGGTAGGCTTTGCATTGCTCATACTGGCTGTTTTCTTTATATTTAAAAAATGGTAAGTTGCAATTGGTATAAGAATTACCTTAGACAGAAATTAATATTATTGAGCTGATGGCAGAAATTACAGATAAAGAGCGTTCGGAGTTATTATATACAAAATTAAAGCAGGTTAGAGAAGAAGTAGGAAAGGTGGTGATTGGTCAGGAATATATGCTGAATCGCTTGCTTTTGGGTTTATTTACAAATGGTCACATATTACTGGAAGGTGTTCCTGGTCTTGCCAAAACGTTAATGGTAAATACCCTTGCTAAAGTTTTACATCTTGATTTTAACAGGATCCAGTTTACCCCCGATCTTCTGCCCGCAGATCTCATTGGTACCATGATTTACAATCAGGCCAAGAGTGATTTTGAGGTTAAGAAAGGGCCCATTTTTGCCAACCTTATTCTTGCAGATGAGGTAAACAGATCTCCTGCTAAAGTACAGGCAGCTTTACTTGAATCTATGCAGGAAAGACAGGTGACGATCGGTGAAACGACGTTTAAGCTGGACAGTCCATTTTTGGTATTGGCCACTCAAAACCCCGTTGATCAGGAAGGCACCTATCCATTGCCGGAAGCCCAAATGGACCGTTTCATGATGAAAGTCCATGTTGATTATCTCGACAAGGAATCGGAACTGGAAGTCATGAGACGTATGTCAAACATGAACTTCAGATATGAACCGAAAACTATTCTTGACAAAGGTGATATTGCCATGATCAGAAATGAGATCAATAAGGTGAATATGTCTGAAAGCCTTGAGAAGTACATTATAGAACTTGTGTTTGCAAGTCGCAGACCAAAGGAATATGGACTTAACGATGAGGCAGAATACATTCAGTATGGTGCTTCGACAAGAGCAAGTATCAATCTGAACCTGGCTTCTAAGTTCATAGCCTTTTCCAATCAAAGAGACTATGTACTGCCTGAAGATGTGAAGTCAGTTGCTTATGATGTTTTAAATCACCGTATCATTCTTAACTATGAAGCCGAAGCTGATGGAGTGACCACAAGGCAGATCATCGAATCTATCTTAAGAAAAGTAACTATAGGAAAAGTATAACAATAGGGAGAAGCTGATAGGGAATCAATTTAACATTTTGATAACCTGTGTATAACTCAGGATTAATAAGAGTTTGTGATCTTTGAATCATATCCGAAATGATTATTAACGGCTCTCCTGCGTTAGTAATTGACTTTTAAATCTGAAAAGGCCGAAGAGACGCTTCGGCTTTTTTTATTTTAACCCGGAGCAATTATTTATTACTCCGGGTTTAACTCTTTCTACTATCCTTTATTCTATTATTAACTTTTCTGTGTGTGGATCTCCATCACCTGCTACTCTCAGGAAGTAAATTCCTTTTTCCAGATGTGACAAGTTTAGCGGTGTTTCAGATCCTGCTTCAGAAGCGTTTTTCTCTTCTGAATATTTTAAGCTCCCTTTGCTGTCAAAAACTTCTATTTTAACTGCAGGGCTTTCATTCAATATTTTCACATTGAAAATACCAGAACTTGGATTTGGATATAAAATCAGATTGTTTGTTGTGTGACTAGTATATTGTTCAATCGTGGCATAATCATCCGACGCAACTCTTGCATTGTTGCTTGCTGGCAATACTTCTAGTAATTTCAGCCTCCATCCCGTAGCAGTCAGTTCCGCATATTTTTTTCTATAGTCCTGATAATTCCACTCATATATCTGAACTTCTCCTGCTGAAGATGGACGCCATACTGCTGTATATTTTACTGCGCCGTTCACTATTGTTTGATTCAGAAGGAACAATCTCCAGCCCTGGCCCCACAACTGGTCATATTTGGTTCTGTAATCGGTGTAGTTCCATTCATATACCTGCACTTCGCCGCTTGTGCTTGGTCTCCATACTGCGATGTATTTTACTACTCCATTTACAACAACATTGTTAAGGATATGAAGACGGTAGCCTTGTCCCCAAAGCTGATCATATTTTGCTTTGTAATCAGCGTAGTTCCATTCATACACCTGTACTTCTGCGCTTGTGCTAGGTCTCCATATTGCAGTATATTTTACAACCCCATTTACAACAACATTGCTAAGTAGCTGAAGCCTCCAGCCTTGTCCCCACAGCTGATCATACTTGGCTCTGAAGTCTGCATAGTTATATTCATATACTTGTATTTCGCTGCTTGTGTTTTTTCTCCATATAGCAGAATAATATACCTTACCCTGGTCAACATGCTGGTCAAGCTTAAACAGTCTCCATCCCTGGTTCCATATGTCATCGTACTTTTTCCTATATTCTGTATAGCTAACTCCGATAAGCTGAATTTCTTCAGCAGTTGAAGGTGAGAATACAGCAGTGACTCTAACGGCAGGCTTATTGATGAGATTATTTCTATAGTTGTGCTGTAAAGTTTTAACAATTAGTGTTCTCTGCTGTGTAGAAAATTGCCATGGTGGCTGGCAACCACCAAAGTAGCTCATGACATTTGACTTGTTAGCCGTGAAACTAATATTGTTTATCGTATAAGTATTTGTAGCGTTACAGCCTCCTACATTGTTAGTATAATAGGCTGTTCCTGCATCCGGATTGGTATCACTCAATCTATCTCCATCCAGAGCGTTGGCATTACCACCATTGTTATTGATAAAGGCAGTAGCTTTTGCTGGTGTGTCGGTAAGATTGTCGCTCCACCCTGGAAAGGTATGATAAAGACCGAAGTAATGTCCTAGTTCATGAACAAATGTAGCTCTATTGCCCTGAGCATAATCCAGACGGTTATAGAACGCTACGAAGTTGACGTTGCTCGTAGGCAGGGGCGCAAAGGACAATGCCGGAGTATAGCCAGTGTTTGGAGGATAGGCAAAAGCATTGCTTGCTGGTGTAGCATTAGTTCCTCCGTGACGAAGGAAGATGACTGCTTTACCAGGGTATTTAGCAGCCTCATTGTTTGGTGCTACCCACCAGTTGCTTCCTCCGTTTGCCATACTGTTGAGCGTTGTGCTGTTCAATGGAGTCCAATCGGTAGCCGGATCAAATTCAAGTCTTATTCCTGCAGCGGCAAATGCACTGTTTGCATCGGCAATATGTGTTTGAAGTTGTGCAATGGTGACAGTATTACCTCTGCCTCCATTATCATCCGATAGGGGAATTACGTGCACACGAACGTAATAATTAATTGTCTGGGCAGAAGCCTTACTAAGTGCAAGAATGAATAGTAACATAAAGAGCAACGTCATTGCATTCATTCTTTTCTTCTTTCTGGCTGCATTAAAGGAGCCATAACTTTTGGAAATGAGTTTTCTTTTTTTCATTCTGGATGAAATTTTAGGTTAAATCCTTTAGGCCATGAAAGGACATCATGCCAGCCTTTTTTCGTCTGGATTTTGTGTTAGAAATTGAAAAGGAAAGATTGTTAAATTACGATATAAAATTGCTGGTAGTCAGTAATTTAACTGTGGCTAAAATAGAGAAATTATTTATTCTAGTGCGATTTAAGCTAAAAATATTTTTTATAATCCAACCAGTTTATATTCTCAAGGCCGTCCCCGAAATACTATATCATTTAAAGTATTTCTACTTAATAGTATTGTAGGACCTCATTACTTTATAAATGCTGATGGATTAATATTAATTGAATGAATTCTGATCAAAGCAGTAATATTTTTCCTGAAAACCATTACTTTTTTAATTTCCATTTTTATTTATTCATGAACAGATTGTGTTATTTCTATGGTCATTAATTAAAAATCATAATATGAATACAAAAATTCTTCTAGCTCTGATATTTCTACTATCTGCTACTTGTCTGAAAGCTCAGGTTACTTCCTGCCTTACTAATGATGTCGATGGTTATGCATCCCTTAGCGGAGAGGGTCTTGGTACAACTACCGGTGGGAAAGGTGGAACAGTAGTAAATATTTCCAGTCTTTCTCAACTTGAGGATTGGGTTTCTTCACGTGAAGATAACAGCTCACCTGAAATTGTATACATCAATGGACTTATTGAACAGCCTGGTACATCTTCTATGGTCCTGACCATTAAAAGAGGAGGAAATATAAGTATCATCGGTAATACTTATGATGCAGGATTAAAAAACATAGGTCTGAACTTCAGAGAGTATACAAATGTGATAGTAAGAAATCTTACTGTAAGAGAAGTATTTTATCCTAATGATGGAATTACCATTGATGAATGTCACCATGTCTGGATTGATCATTGTGACCTATACAGTAAAAACGGACCAGGCATAGGTGTTGACACCTATGATGGTTTACTTGATGTGAAAAATGGTTCTCATAATGTTACCATCTCCTGGAACAAACTTCACTCTCATAAAAAGGTAAATTTGCTGGGCCATACAGACAATAGTTCTGCACAATCAATTGATAAAAATATAAGAGTTACTTTCCACCACAATTATTATTATGATAATGATGGAAGAAATCCATCTTTAAGATGGGGAGCAGCGCATGTTTATAATAATTATTATAAGGACATATATGATTATGGTATAGCTGTTCGTCAGGGCGCACATGCCTTGATAGAAAATAATATTTATGAGAACGTTATCACACCTATATCTACAAATAAGTTTACAGGTGAAGGGTATGCTTGTGAAAGAGGTAATGTGTTTACCGGATGTGGACCTAACTCCATAACTCAAACTGAATGCAGCTGGTGGAATTCAAGTACTCTTCCCTATAATTATTCTTTAACACCAACTGATAATCTTATAGCTTTGCTAACAACTAAAACAGGAACTTGCTCTTCATCAACTGTAACTGATTTGCAAACGAAAAACACTTTGGGCCTTTTTAACGGTGTATTCCCTAATCCTACAAATAGGAGTTTTACCGTAAAAGCAGATAGACCAGTTAAAAGTATAAGCATTGTCGACCTATTCGGAAAACTTCTGGAAGAGCAATCCACAATAGTTGTCAGAGAGGATATAGAAGTGGGAGCGGATCTTCCTGAAGGTACTTATATGTTGATGGTTGAATATTTTTCCGGAGAGAGGGAAGCTGTGAAAATTGTTAAAGTAAAGTAATCCTAGCCTATTTGAATGTTGATTGATTAGTTATATAAGGCGAGTGGAAGATAAATAATTTACTTGTTGTATTGTAGTTGACGTAGTGTCAATCTATTTCAGGACTATAGATAGGTTTGAATAGTTAATTTAAAAAAATCCCGGCTGCCTTCTTTAAAAGCAACCGGGAATATTTTATAATATTATAATAGCTTTTTACTTCAGCTCATCAAGTTTAGCTTTCACAACATCTACTGCTTTCTTCATCTTCTCAACATCGCTTGCAGCGGCGGCCTGGTCAAGCTTGTTTTGCTCAACATCTTTTTTCAGTTGCTCAAGTTCAGCAGCATTGTCTTTTATTTTTTGTTCAAGATTTATTTTCTCCTGTTTGTTTTTATCAATATCGCGAACAAGATTTTCTCCATCTTTTACTTTTCTTTCCTGATTTTTAACAGAAGTGTTTAATGCTTTCTCTGCATCTTTAATTTGATTGTTTACATCAACTCTATAGCATTCCAAAGCAAATTCATATAATATTTTTTCAGCAGCTTTGTATGCACTGGAATTGGACTCTTTGGTTACGTGAGTGGTTCCCATGTCTATTGCCCACCATACCTTGGTTCCTTTTCCCGAACCTTCTACCTTAGATACTATTTTAACAGGGCTTGAAGAGATATCGGAAACATTCCCAGCTGGGACAGTATAAATGCCTTTAGAACTTTCCGTTTTTCCATAACTCTTTAATTGTTTCTCCCACATCTTCTCTACCATTTTCTGGTCAAGATCAATTACTACAAAGAGGCCTGACCTTTCCAGCTTATCAATTGTTTCTGTTGATTCGCCTACTTTTACTTTTTGAGCCAAAACAAATTGGGAAGCAATAAATAAGAGTAATGTAAATACTATTTTCTGCATAAGATTTTTGTTTAAATATTAATTGCTAAACAATATTAATTTCTTTAAATTATTTAATCAAAGGGTTTTGTTTTATTTCCTGAATATTTTAAAACCTAAACAGGATGAAAGGAAAAGTATTAATTACAGGTGGTACGGGAATTATAGGATCAAGGTTAACTCAAATTCTCAAAGAAAAGGGTTATGAAGTTGCTTATTTGAGCAGATCAACTGGAAAAGGCGGTATTAAGACGTTTGTATGGGATATTAAAACCGGTGCTATAGATGATAATGCAATAAAATTTGCTGATTATATTGTACACCTGGCGGGGGCCAATGTCTTTGAAAAAAAGTGGACAAACGAGGTAAAACAGGAAATAATAGATAGTCGGGTGAAATCAGCAGACTTGCTTACTGATACATTGAAGAAACTCAAACAACCATTAAAAGCATTTATATCTGCTTCTGCTATTGGTTACTATGGAGCAGATACAGGTGACAAGAGAATAGTGGAAACATCTCCTAAGGGTAAGGATTTCATCTCAAAGGTAACTGAAGAGTGGGAGGCTGCAGTGGATAAGGCGGCTGCTTTGGGAATCAGAACTGTGAAGCTTAGAACAGGTATTGTTTTCAGTAAAGACGGAGGGGCTTTGGAACAGCTGGTGAAAACTGTAAACAGAAGTATGGGCGCCTCAGTTGGGAGCGGAAAACAGCTTATTTCATGGATACATGTAGATGATCTCTGCAATATGTATATAAAAGCTATTGAAGATGAATCAATGAGCGGAGTCTACAATGCTGCAGGTGTTCATCCGGATACAAATCATGAAGTAATGAAAGAAGTTGCGGAATTACTCGGGAAAAGTTTGCTTCCAAATGTGCCATCATTTGTACTTAAGATGATGTTGGGTAGTGAAAGAGCAGAAATGGTCCTGGGTGGAAATAATATTTCTGAAGAAAAAATTCTAAACACTGGTTTTCAGTTCAAGTACAAAGAACTAAAACCAACCTTACAAGAGCTTTTAACACAAAACTAATAATTAAATCCTTCTATATCTGCTGGTTTAGGGCGTTAGGCCAAATATGACCATGGTTTTAAAAACAACCTGATCCTTAAATCCGTTTAATGTAGGTAGATAAATAATCGAGGTAGGAACAAAATTTTTTAAATTATGGACGACTACAGATCACCTAATCCTTTAAAATCAGACGATTTTTCTGGAGAACCAAATCAAAATTCTAATCCAATTAATCCTTCAAAAAATCTAAAAGTTGTTAATGAAGAGCAGCAGAGGGTAGAAGAAGAAAACAAAATCAGAAAAGCATTTAAAGAACGGGACTGGAATGAAATAAAAAGTGCGGATTCCTGGGCTGTATTTAAAGTCATGGCGGAGTTTGTCGAAGGTTTTGAAAAACTCGCTAAAATCGGCCCTTGTGTTTCTATATTCGGTTCTGCCCGTACCAAACAGGATAATCCTTACTATCAGATGTCTGTAGAAATTGCAGCCAAACTTGTGCGTCATGGATATGGAGTAATCACAGGTGGCGGACCTGGAATTATGGAGGCTGCAAATAAAGGTGCACATATGGAAGGTGGAAAATCGGTAGGGCTTAATATTCAGCTTCCTCACGAGCAATTTCACAATGTGTATATAGATCGCGATAAGATTCTTAACTTTGAGCATTTCTTTGTGAGAAAAGTAATGTTTGTAAAATATTCTCAGGGCTTTATTGTAATGCCCGGTGGCTTCGGTACACTGGACGAATTATTTGAAGCTCTTACATTAATTCAAACCAAAAAGATCGGAAGATTCCCGATAGTTCTTGTCGGTAAATCTTTCTGGAAAGGTCTGATGGACTGGATTGAGCATATCATGTACACCAAAGAAACTTGTATCGATATTAAAGATATGAGCCTTGTAACGATTGTGGATACTCCTTCAGAGGCTGTGAAGGCTATAGATGATTTCTATTCTAAATATCTGCTTCAACCAAACTTCTGATCATTGAATAAAAGCTTAACAATAGGACTTACAGGTATACTGGTATGTATTTCAGGATTCGGTTTTTATGGCACTCTTGCTCATAAACTGGAATACATACCGGAAGACCAACTCCGGCATCAGCGTAAAATTAAAAGAATACCAGAAGATATGACTTTTGCCGGGGAGAAGGTCCATTTTAAATCCCCGGATGCTTACCTAAGATATTATAGAGAACTTAAGGTTAACACACAAAGTAATTCAAGTACAAGGCTTCTTTTCAGAAATGTAAGAATCTGGCTTCCTGAAATAACAAGGATTGTACAGGCTTATAATCTTCATGATGATTTTAAATATTTGGCAGTTGCGGAGAGCAATCTGAGTAATTCTATTTCCCCTAAGGGCGCTGCTGGTTTCTGGCAGCTTACTGTGCCTACAGCTCTTGAGCTCGGCCTTGTCGTAAATGAAGAGGTGGATGAGCGTTATCATCCATTCAGGGCAACAAAAGCGGCTTGCAGATTCTTTAAAAAATCTTATAAAATATTCGGAAACTGGACCTCAGTGGCAGCTTCCTATAACAGGGGAGTTGGAGGTTTACAAAGGGCATTCAATAACCAAAGTGTAAATTCATATTACGATCTTGCACTGAATGACGAAACTTCCCGCTATCTCTATCGCATTTTAGCTATAAAAGATCTGCTTAACCATCCTGCGAAATACGGAATTACTGTTTTGCGCAAGCAGAGGCCAAAGATGAAGCTTGTGCGTGTTGATTCCACTATTACCAATCTTGACAAGTTTGCAAGATTACATAAAACCGATTTGGTAACACTAAAAGAATTCAACCCCTGGATTCTTGGTAATAAATTGACTGTCAGTAACAAAAAGATGAGTTTCGAGATAATCATTCCGTTAGAAGCTACCCGTATAGCTCTGAAACCGCAAATTGACAGCAACAAGATGCTTATTCCTGAAAAAGATGTTGACAAACTTAGCAATATCATGAATGGAGCATCCATCGGGGAGTTTGAACCCGACGCTTTTAAAAATTCCTACTAAGAGTATTCCTGTTATTGCTTTTTTCCTTTTAACTTGCATTTCGGGTAAGCGAACCTTCCCTTATAGAAATTGTTATGCCAGTGGAGCGAGTTAACGAAGTGAAAAAATCTAAAGAAACAACTTTTACAGATTCTACGGGATTTGAATACATCGAAGTTTTTGGTGCAAGAGAACATAATCTCAAAAATATAGATCTTGCCATTCCGAGAAATAAACTGGTAGTCATTACCGGTATAAGCGGAAGTGGTAAGTCAAGTCTTGCGTTCGACACCATTTACGCCGAAGGGCAGAGAAGATATATGGAGAGCTTCTCAACATATGCCAGATCTTTTATCGGTGATATGGAAAGGCCGGAAGTAGATAAAATTAATGGTCTTAGTCCGGTTATTTCTATTGAGCAAAAAACGACTTCCAAAAATCCAAGATCTACCGTTGGTACCGTTACTGAAATATATGATTTTATGCGTTTGCTTTATGCAAGAGCTTCAGATGCATTTTCATATGTTACAGGAAATAAAATGGTGCGGCAGTCTGAAGATCAGATCTTGCAGCATATTATAGATAATTTCGATGGTCAGAAGCTGAATATCCTTGCTCCTGTGGTAAAAGGAAGAAAAGGTCACTACAGGGAACTTTTTCAGGAAATCAGAAAGATGGGTTTTACCAAAGTAAGAGTAGATGGGGAACTGATGGAGCTGGTCCCAAAAATGCAGGTAGATCGTTATAAGATTCACGATATAGAAATTGTGATCGACAGGGTTCTGGTGAGAGACGAAGACAGATTCAGGATTTCTCAATCTGTTAAGACTGCCATGACGCATGGAAAAGGAATTATCATGCTTTTGCAGGAAACCAAAAATGCCCAGGCGAAATTTTATTCCAAATATCTGATGGATCCGGAGTCTGGGATCTCATATGATGAACCTGCTCCGAACATGTTTTCTTTCAACAGTCCATATGGCGCTTGCCCAGTTTGCAATGGATTAGGTCAGGTGGAAGAAATAACGGAAGATGCAGTGATACCTGATACTTCTCTTAGCATAAGCAGAGGTGCAATTGAACCACTTGGGGAATACCGTGATATATGGATCTTCAAACAGATTGAAGCCATCCTGAAAAAATATCAACTGAATGTAAGCACTCCGGTTTCAAAAATTCCCAGAGAAATACTGGATGTAATTTTATATGGAACCGAAGAAGCCGTTAGAATGAAGGCTTCATCCGGTAATGTTTACAACTTTAAGTTTGATGGAATCATCAACTTTATGAAGCAGCAGCAAGAGTATGGTTCTGAAAAGACCCAGGACTGGCTTAGCGATTATACCACAGTTAACGTTTGCCATGAATGTCATGGAGCAAGGCTGAAAAAGGAATCTCTTCATTTTAAAATCAACGGAAAGAATATCTCGGAGCTAGCCAGGATGGACATTTCCACTCTGGACACATGGTTTACCAACCTTGATAAAAAACTTACTTCAAGACAAAAGCAAATCGCAGCAGAGGTAGTTAAAGAAATCAAAAAGAGAATAGGTTTTCTTGTAGACGTAGGGTTGGATTATCTGATGTTGGACAGGCCCATGAGAACACTCTCTGGTGGTGAATCTCAAAGGATCAGACTTGCAACGCAGATAGGTACTCAACTTGTCGGTGTACTTTATATTCTTGACGAGCCTAGTATTGGTCTGCATCAGCGTGATAACGTAAAGCTGATAAGTGCTTTGAAAAATCTGAGAGATATCGGTAACTCTGTTCTTGTAGTAGAGCACGACAAGGATATGATGCTCGAGTGTGATTACATACTTGACATAGGTCCTGGAGCTGGACGTCATGGAGGAAATGTTGTAGCATCAGGAACTCCTGATGAATTCCTTAAGAAGGATAGCTTAACGGCCAAGTATTTAAAAGGTAAACTGAATATTGAAGTCCCTGCGAAAAGAAGGGATGGTTCTGGAGAATACCTGAAATTGCTAGGTGCAAAAGGGAATAACCTGAAGAATGTCAATCTTGAACTTCCGCTTGGTAAGATGATTTGTATAACAGGTGTATCAGGAAGCGGCAAATCTTCACTGATCCATGATACCTTGTTCCCGATTCTAAACAAGCATTTTTACAATTCAAGAAGAGAGCCTCTGAACTTTAAAAAAGTAGATGGACTTGAGCATCTTGACAAAGTAATTGAAGTAGATCAGTCACCTATAGGAAGAACTCCAAGGTCAAACCCTGCAACTTATACTGAAGTATTCACTGAAATACGAAATCTTTTCTCTCAGCTTCCTGAAGCTAAAATCAGAGGATATAAACCTGGTCGTTTTTCCTTCAATGTAAAGGGCGGTCGTTGTGAAACATGTGAAGGTGCAGGATTAAAGGTAATTGAGATGGACTTCCTTCCGGATGTTCATGTTTTCTGTGAAACCTGTAAGGGAAAAAGATATAACAGAGAAACACTTGAAGTCAGGTACAAAGGAAAATCTATTGCAGACGTACTTGAAATGACGGTTGAACAGGCAACGGAATTTTTCGAAAGCATTCCGAAAATTCATAGAAAAGTTCAGACCCTGTTTGAAGTTGGGCTCGGTTATATTACTCTTGGCCAGCATGCAACTACCTTATCTGGTGGAGAAGCGCAAAGAGTTAAACTGGCAACAGAGCTTTCAAAAAAAGATACAGGCAAAACTTTATATATTCTTGATGAGCCTACTACTGGTCTTCATTTTGAGGATATCAGACACTTGCTGGATGTGCTTAATAAACTTGCTGACAAAGGGAATACTGTCCTAATCATTGAGCACAACCTTGATGTAATAAAGGTTGCAGATTACATTATTGACCTTGGTCCTGAGGGTGGAGCCGGTGGTGGTGAAATCCTAGTACAGGGAACTCCTGAAGTCGTAGCCAAGGATAAACGAAGCTATACTGCGAAATTTTTAAAGGAAGAACTTAAATAGTTCTTCCTTCCTCTTTAAAATTTCTACTTTTTCTTATTGGATTATACGATAGTGGCTTTTGCTTAAAGGTTCTTTGCCATCATTTGTGTATACTGTTGCTTCCAACTGTTGCTGCCCATACCGGGAACAATAGCCATTTCCACACCGTTCTTCTTAAAGATAATGGCAATAAGATATGGACTTTATTCAACAGCCGGAGAAAGGTAAGGGTGATCCTTCTGAAAAAAGGATTCAGTTTATGAACATTCCAAATTCTACCAAACCAAGACTTGTAGTGATAGGAGGTGGATTTGGCGGGATTGAGCTTATAAAGGAACTAAAGTATTCAGGAAAGTTCCAGATTGTACTTCTTGACAGACATAATTATCACACCTTCCAGCCTTTATTATATCAAGTCGCTACAGCAGGACTTGAGCCGGATTCTATCGCGTCGCCATTGAGGAAAGTATTTAAAGGATATGACGATTTCTATTTCAGACTTACAGAAGTAGAAAAGATTAATCCGGAGAAAAATTGCATCGAAACTTCCATTGGTCATTTGAAATATGATTATCTGGTTATCGCTACCGGATCAAAAACCAATTATTATGGAATGGAAGACTTTAAGGCATTATCAATGCCTATGAAAAAAGTCTCAGAAGCACTCGATCTTAGAAGTAAGATTCTTCAAAACTATGAAAAGGCCCTTTTGATAGACGATCCTAAAGAGTTCAGCAGCACAGTTGATATTGTAATTGTGGGCGGTGGTCCTACTGGTGTGGAGTTGGCCGGTGCACTTTCTGAATTAAGAAAATATGTCTTACCAAAAGATATCCCGGAACTTGATTTCTCAAAGATGGATATTCACCTGGTAGAAGCTGGCCCAAGACTATTGTTTGGGATGTCAGATAATGCAGGGGAAAAAGCTTTAAAATATTTGAAAGAATTGGGCATTAAAGTCCATTTAAATACAGCAGTAAAATCATTTGATGGTTTTAATGTAAAGCTACAGAATGGCTCAGAGATCCTCTCTGAGACTGTTATATGGGCTGCAGGAGTAACAGGTAATGGCCTTGATGGTTTAAATCCTGAAGCTGTAAAGGCTGGTCGCTATTCTGTTGATGCTTATAACAGGATTTTGGGATATGAAAATATAATGGCTATTGGTGATGTGGCTTTGATGATCAAGGAAAAAATGCCAAAGGGGTATCCTATGCTGGCCCAGGTCGCTATTCAGCAAGGTAAACTGGCGGCGAAAAATTTGCAGGCAATATTAAAAGGTGGTGTTTTAAAACCATTCGAATATAATGACAAAGGAAGTATGGCTACAGTGGGAAGAAATAAAGCTGTAGTTGACCTCAAGAATTTTAAATTCTCAGGGATATTTGCCTGGTTTGTCTGGATGTTTGTGCACTTGCTTTTTCTGATTGGCTTTAGAAATAAAGTAACAACATTTGTAAACTGGATCTGGAACTATTTTACATTTGACCGTGCCACAAGATTGATCATAAGACCATGGTCCAGATCTGCCTGTGTAAGGGAATTTAAGGAAGAAAAAGCATATGTTGAGAAACAAAGAGGCAAAAGTTCTTAACTTTTGCCTCTTCTACATTCATCTACGCTTTTATTAAACCGCTGTCTCCAATTATCCCCATACATTTTTTTCAATTTCTTATCAGTTTTCTTATTGTTTCTGGCTAAAGCCTTTTCAACTTTTTTATTTACAACGCAGCCCAGGTCCCTCGTTCTGAAAAAGAAAAGCTCTTCTGTCTTGGATGTACACGCATCATAACTTACATGATTCGGGTCGCAATAATAAAATTCCAGATTCGTTTTCTGTTTTCTTTCAATAGCTTGCGCAAATGACAGATGCATTATTGCAAGCATTGGAATCAGTAATAATAATCTTTTCATAGGATTATTCATTTATTAAAACAACTGATAAAAATCTTAAACTGTTAATTACATTCTTTTAATCTCATTTTAAGGCTGTTTTAACATTGTTTTAAACCCCATAAATTTTCTTTGAATTATAAAAAAACATCCTGACTATTTGAATGCACCTATACTGATTTTAAATGTGTTACAGTTTTCTGCACAATTATCATCTCCAATCTTTAAAACACATTAAATACAGGGTATTATGACATCGTTACAAAACGAAAACAAAAACAAAAAAAATCAGGTAATTGCATTCGCTGCAACCGGAGCCATCATGACGGGATTGTTTGCCGGAAGTACAGTTCTTTACGTTGATAATGGTCAGCTGAAGGCAGAGAATGCTGAAAAGGTTCAGCAGATTGAAAGCCTTGAAACCATAGGTAAAAAACTGAAAAGTGACCTTCAGCAAATTAATGAAGAGCTTTCTTCAATGCAGGGAAGAAATAAAGAACTGGACCGTTTGCTGGTTTCTGCAAAGGAAGATATTAACGGCAAATCAAAGAAGATTACCTTGCTTATAAAGGATAATGCTTCCCTTAAAAAAGTTCAGAAGCAAGTCGCTGAACTCAAAAAGGTTAAATCTGGTTACTTTAGCAAGATTAAGGAGCTTGAAGAGCGCCTGGGTCTTCTTTCCAGTCAGAATGATGAATTAAGAAGAGATAACGAAAGTCTACAGGATAAATTGGATGACCTTTCTGCAAGATATTCAGAAATGGAAAGAAAGGTCGAGATAGCTTCTGTTTTAAGAGTTGAAAAAGCAACTACTTTAGGATTCAAAAAAGTAAAATCAGGTAAGCTTATTAAAAATAGTAATGCTGGTAAGGTAGACAGACTTACATTCTCTTTTGACCTGGTTGAAAACAAAGTTGCAGAGAAAGGGACAAAAACAATTTATGCAAGAGTAATAAATCCAAATGGAGAAACACTTCCTGCTCCTGCATCTGAGTCTGGTACTTTCAATAATTCAGATAACAATATAAGTTTGCCTTACAGTGTTTCAAAAGAGGTAAACTATAACAATGAGAATCTGAAAGTAGAGATGTCTTATGATTTTGCAGAGGATAAGAATGCAAAAGGATTATATAAAGTAGAGTTTTACTGCGATGGATTCTATTGCGGATCTTCTCAGATAAGACTTAAATAAGTGGTAAGCTTTCAACGTTAAAATAGTATAATTTAAATTAAAAAAAGGCAGTACATTTATATCAATTGTACTGCCTTATTCTTTTTGCCTTATGAAAATACTTTTGGTTGAAGATGAGATAAAAGTTGCATCCTTTATCAAGAAGGGGCTTGAAGAGCAATTGCATGAAGTGACAGTAGCATATGACGGATATACTGGTAAGCAAATGGCTCTGTCAAATCCATATGAGCTATTTATTCTGGATATCAATTTGCCTCAGATTAACGGCATACAACTTTGCAAAGATCTCAGAGCTGTAAATATTCAAGCACCTATTTTGTTACTTACTGCTTTGGGTACTACAGAAAATAAAGTGACAGGGCTGGATGCCGGTGCTGACGACTATTTGGTAAAGCCATTTGAATTCCCAGAACTGCTTGCCCGTCTCAGAGCACTTTCAAGGAGAACCACTTTACAAAATTCTCCCGGAACCAAGTATAAAATTGCTGACCTGGAAATGGATACTGATACCAAAACGGTTATCAGATCCGGAAAGAAAATCGACTTAACTGCAAAAGAATTTTCTCTACTCGAATACCTTTTGAAGAATAAGGGAAGAGTTATTTCCAGAGTAGACATAGCTGAAAAAGTATGGGAAATTTCATTCGATACAGGCACCAATGTTATCGATGTTTATATCAACTTTTTAAGGAAGAAAATCGACAAAGACTTTTCACCTAAACTTATTCATACACTGGTAGGTATGGGTTATGTATTAAAAGTAGAAGACTGATTATGAAGATAAGAAGTAAACTGACATTAAAGTTTACAGGTATTGTCGCGCTGATTTTGCTTATTTTCAGCATGGCAGTGTTTTATCTTTCTGAAATTAATAGATACAATGTTTTTGAAGATCGTCTTGAAGAAAGGGCACTTAATACTGCAAGGATGTTCCTTGAAGTAGATGAGATCGATGAAAAACTACTAAAGACCCTGAGAAGGAATTACCTCAAATCTCTTCCATCAGAATTTGTCAGAATCTATGATAAAAATTATAAGCCGGTATTTATAGATGATACTATAAAGTATTACTTCGATAAAGAATGGTTAAGTAAAATACAGGAAGAAGGAATTTCAAGTTATGAAGATGGTAACCGACAAGTAGTTGGTATCTTTTATTCTGATAACCAGGGAGATTTTTTAATTGTGGCCAGTGCTATTGATTGGTATGGACTAAAAAAATTAAACAACCTTGAAGCTGTATTGACAGCAGGATATTTTATATCTCTCATTATTGTGTTTTTTTCAGGACAAGTATTTGCCAGGGAAGCGCTAAAACCTATTCAGAAAGTTGTTAGTCAGGTGCAGAAAATATCAGCGTCTAATCTTCACTTAAGAGTGGATGAAGGAAATGGCAAGGATGAAATATCTGATCTTTCAATTACTTTCAACACTATGTTTACAAGGATTGAGACGGCCTTTGAATTGCAAAAAACTTTTGTCTCTAACGCCTCTCATGAGTTGCGAACTCCTCTTACCACCATTACCGGAGAAATCAGTGTAGCCTTAATGAAAGACAGAAGTGTCGATGAATATAAAGAGATCTTAAAGTCATCATTGGAAGAAGCAAAGGAATTAACCAAACTGATCAATGATCTCTTAGAACTGGCTCAGACAGGCATTGATGCAAACTCTGTGCTGATGAGTAATCTTGACTTGAGCGAAATGATCAGGAAAGCTACGGATGAGACGCTGCGGAGAAAGCCGGATGCTGTGTTAAGTCTTAATATTGCAAAGACATTTCCAAATGGACCGATTGTATTTGGCAATGAAAAACTGCTGCTCACCTGTCTTTTGAATATAATTGGCAATGCCTTTAAGTTTTCAGAAGACAAAGAAGTTCTTATTGATTTTTCTTTTAATGATCATGAGGCTTGCATTGCCATTACTGATAAAGGATTTGGCATAAGTGATGAAGAAATAAAAAACATATTTGTACCATTTTATAGATCTGAAAGGTCGGGAAATTTGCCTGGACATGGCATTGGTCTTCCGCTTACCATGAAGATTGTAAACATCCACAGAGGAAGAATAGAGGTTCAATCAGTGCCTGATAAGGGAACTACTTTTTACATTTTTTTGCCCGTTTTGTTTATTTAATACCCTTTTAATTCTCTTTTAATTAGTCTTTAACTATTAGCGAAGAGCTTTGTCTAAAGCAAGACAGATATATTTCAGCATCTATTAACTATTTGCTGGGAATTTTGTCTTAACAAGACAGATTTACTACAGAATCCATCAATTCTTTTGGGATTCAAAATTAATTAAGGGGGATAAAATCATATACAATGAAATGGTTATGCAGCATACTGCTAATAGTAGAACTACTAGTTGGGGCAGATGTTTTTGGACAAAATCAGGTATTTTCAGATACAGTTAATATTACAGTTGAGGAGGCGGATAAAAAGTTTCTGGAAAAGAATCTTTTACTATTGGCTTCCAGATATGATATAGAAGCGGCGAAAGCGCAGATCATGCAGGCGCGTTTGTGGGAAAACCCATCAGTGTATTATGAACAAGGCGTTTATAATCCTCAGACTAAAAAATATTTTGATACTTCAAAAAACGGAGAATTTATTCTTCAGGCCTCGCAGCTGGTAACGCTTGCAGGGAAGAGGAACAAAAGAATTAAACTTGGAAAGACAAGTGCCGAAATCGCAGAGTATCAGTTTTTCGATCTCCTTCGCACTCTTAAGTATGAATTAAGGTCCAATATAATAGAACTCTATTTTCTTCAGCAATCTTACCTTATGTTCAAAGATGAGATAAGAACGATGAGAAATACTGTAAGCCTTTATCAGACGCAGTATGAAAAGGGGAATATACCACTGAAAGAAATCATTCGTCTAAAGGCCTTCTTGTTTAACATGGAAAATGAAAACAAGGATTTACTTGCCCAGATTACATTAAGACAGACTACACTCCATGTGCTTCTCAATGACAGATCAAGATCCTTTTATGCTCCTATCCTGGATAAAAAGCAGGTCGATAGCCTTAATGTGAATAATGTGAAACTTCAAACACTTATAGATACAGCTAATGTAAATAGGTACGATCTTAAAGCTTATAAGTCTTCTCAGAAATATGAAGAACAAAATCTGGCTTACCAAAAAGCTCTTGCTGTTCCTGACCTTAGACTTGGTGGAGGATATGATAGAAATGGTAATTATATACCAAATTATTATGCTGTTTCTATTGCTATGGATCTACCGTTACTTAACAGAAATCAGGGGAATATAGAAATGGCCAAGAAGAGATTAGAAAGAAGCAAAGTCCTCACTGAAGAATATGAAAACAGAGTAGAAGCAGAAGTTGCAGGAGCTTTGAGCAGATCAATTGAATACAATGACCTCTATTCAAATTTTGACAATAAGTTTACCGGAGAATTTGACAGACTCATTGAAGGAATTCTTAAAAACTACGAAAAGCGAAATATAACCTTAATTGAATTCATAGACTTTTATGAGGCCTACAAAGCTTCAGTAATCCAGATGAACCAATTGCAGACAAACAGAATGAATGCGTTTGAGGAGCTTAATTTTTCAGTAGGAAAGCCTATCATTAAATATTGATATTATCTCGTATGAAAAAAATATATTTTATAATCGCCTCTGCTGTTTTGGCGGTTAGTTGTTCTGAAAAACATGCTGAAGTTCATGATGAAAAGTTTTGTCTGAGCGATACTATGAGTCGTGTGATATCCATTGATACGGTTAAAAAACAAAGACTGGCAAATGAACTTACCTTATCAGGTAAAGTTACCGCAAATGAAGATAAGGTAGTTAAAGTTTTTCCTTTAGTAGGAGGTATTATAGAAGACCTTAGAGTTGAATTAGGTGATTATGTTGAAAAAGGCCAGACCTTGGCAATAGTTAAAAGTAGTGAAATTGCAGATTTTGAAAAGCAATTGATTTCAGCTGAATCAAATCTTTCCATAGCGCAGAAAAACTTTTCAGTAACGCAGGATATGTACAAGGCTGGTCTGGCATCTGAGAAGGAAATGGTTATGGATAAGAAGGAGCTTCAAAAGGCAGAAAGTGAATTGAAAAGGATCAGAGAGGTCTTCAGAATTTATGGTATTCAGGGTAATTCTTTATATACAATGAAGGCCCCTATTTCAGGGTTCATTATCGAAAAAAATGTTACTGAAAACATGCAGTATAGAACTGAAAATGCGAATAATTTCTTTACTATTTCCGGTTTAGAAGAAATATGGGTTATTGCTAATGTTTACGAGACGGATATCAATAAGATAAAGGTTGGTTATGATGCTGAGATAAAAGTACTTCCTTATCCTGATAAGGTATTTAGAGGAAAGATAGATAAGATTTTTAATGTTCTTGATCCGGCTACACGTGTGATGAAGGTAAGGGTTAGAATGACCAATAAAGGCTTTGAATTAAAACCTGAAATGTATGCACAAGTAATTGTGAGGTATGAAGAAGGTGATAATTCCATGCTTGCCGTTCCATCTGAAAGCATTGTTTTTGATAAAAACAGAAACTTTGTGATGGTATACACTGACAAGTGTTCTATAGAAACCAGAGAGGTAGAGATTCAACAAAGACTGAATACGATTACTTACATCAAAAGTGGCCTGAAAGAAGGCGAGAGAATCATCTCAAATCATCAGCTATTGGTTTATAATGCGCTCAATAATTAATATTTATTCTGAGTGCATTTAATCATCAAAGATCTTTGAATTAAGGTCGTCCATTTACGATTACATCTATGAAACGGTTTATTGGAAATATAGTAGGGTTTTCCTTAAAACATAAATTCTTTGTTTTTTTCGCAACCTTAGTATTGATTATTGCAGGTATATTCAGCTATCTGAATACTCCTATAGAAGCATTCCCAGATGTTACTAACGCCAGGGTTCAGATTATTACACAATGGCCTGGAAGAAGTGCTGAGGAGGTTGAAAAGTTCATTACCATACCTATTGAGGTTGAAATGAATTCTGTTCCGGGTAAGACCAGCTTAAGGTCAATTTCTCTTTTCGGATTGTCGGTAGTTACTATGATATTCGATGATGATGTTGATGATTTTACCGCGAGGCAGAATGCGATCAACCGTCTTATGAATGTGAACCTCCCAGATGGTGTGGATCCTGAGATGCAACCGCCTTATGGTCCTACAGGTGAAATATTCAGATATACGCTTCAAAGTAAAACAAAAGATGTCAGAGAGCTAAAAACCATTCAGGACTGGATCATCGACAGAAATTTAAAAGGTGTACATGGTATAGCTGATGTAGTGAGCTTTGGAGGGGAAGTTAAAAGCTATGAACTAAGTATCAATCCGGATTTATTGAAGAACTATGATCTTACGGCTCTTGATGTTTATGATGCAGTTACAAAGAGTAACATGAATGTTGGGGGAGATGTAATTGAAAAGAATGATCAGGCCTATGTGGTTAGAGGTATTGGACAGCTGAAGAACATAGCCGATATTGAAAATATTATTATCGATGACATTAATGGTACACCTATTTTCGTAAAGAATGTTGCAAAGGTTCGTGAGTATCATCTTCCAAAGCTTGGATATGTTTCCAGAGATACTACAAAAAACCTTGTAGAGGGGATTGTAATCATGAGAAAGGCCGAAAATCCAAGTATAGTGCTTGCAGGACTTAAAGAGAAAATAAGCGAACTTAATGACTACATACTTCCTAATGATGTCAAGATTGTACCATTCTATGACCGGTCTACACTTATAGGTTTTACAACACATACAGTTACGAAAAACCTTATCGAAGGGATAGTCCTGGTTACTGTTATAGTATTTATTTTCATGGCCGACTGGCGAACTACTATTACAGTCTCCATTATTATTCCGTTGGCATTATTGTTCGCATTTATGTGTATGCGGATCAAAGGTATGTCTGCAAACCTCTTATCTATGGGGGCCATAGACTTTGGTATTATCATAGATGGCGCCGTTGTGATGGTCGAAGGATTGTTTGTAATGCTTGATCATAAGGCCAATAAATTCGGCATGGAACGTTTTAACAAACTGGCCAAGATGGGTTGGGTGAAAGCAACAGGCGCTGAATTAGGTAAGTCCATCTTCTTTTCAAAATTGATCATTATCACTGCGCTTCTACCTATATTCTCATTCCAAAAGGTGGAAGGTAAAATGTTTTCACCATTGGCCTGGACTTTGGGATTTGCACTTCTTGGTGCATTGATTTATACCCTTACTCTGGTGCCTGTTCTGAGTCAGATCTTGTTAAACAAAAACGTTAGAGAGAAACATAATTTCTTTGTTGAATTTGTCAACAATGCTGTAACGAAGGCTTTTTCATTTGTTTTAAAACATAAGAAAGTTAGTTTCATGACCTCACTTGGTGCGCTGGGGATAGGTTTGTTTTCGTTCACATTCCTTGGCTCGGAATTCTTGCCGCAGTTGAACGAGGGGGCCGTTTACATCAGAGCAAGCATGCCAATGAGCTCATCATTGAATGAATCGATTTCTATGACTAATAAAATCCGTAAATCTATTTCATCTTTTGATGAAGTAAATGCGGTGATGAGTCAGACAGGCAGACCTAATGATGGTACAGACCCGACCGGATTCTTTAATATTGAGTTTCACGTTGATTTGAAGCCAAAGGAAAAATGGGAAAGAAAAATCAGTAAGGATGAGTTAATCACTGAAATGAAGAATAAGCTTGCTGTTTATCAAGGTATCAGCTTTAACTTCTCTCAGCCAATTATGGATAACGTGGAAGAAGCTGTTTCAGGAGTGAAAGGGTCTATGGCGGTTAAGATTTTTGGTGATGATTTTGGAAGATTGGAAGAGCTTGGTGAACAAGTTAATAAAATACTATCTGGTGTTGAAGGTATAGAAGACCTTGGTATAATAAGACTTGTTGGTCAGCCTGAAATGCGCATTGAGCTCAATCAGCAAAAGATGGCCATATATGGTGTTAGAACTGAAGATGCACAGCGTGTTATAGAAATGGCGATTGGAGGCAAGACTGCATCAAAGATGTATGAAGGAGAAAAGAAATTTGATATTGTTATAAGGTACCTGCCACAATTCAGAAAGACAGAAGAACAGATTGCTAATATTACTGTTCCTACAATTCATGGTAACAGAGTGTTGTTAAAAGAGCTTGCGGAGATTCACCCGGAGACTGGTCCGGCATTCGTATATAGAGAGGGTAATCACAGATTTATTGCAGTAAAATTTTCAGTTAGAGGAAGAGACCTTGGAAGCACTATCAAAGAGGCGCAGGAGAAAGTTCAGAAAACAGTGAAGCTTGACAAGGGAATGAAAGTAGAATGGAAGGGTGAATTTGAAAACCAAGTAAGAGCAACAAAACGACTTGGACAGGTTGTACCACTTAGTATTCTTTTGATCTTCCTTATTCTGTTTGTAACCTTCGGGAACCTGAAAGATGCTGTGCTTGTGCTGTTGAATGTGCCGTTTGCATTGATTGGTGGAATCTGGGCATTGCTTATCACAAATACTAACTTTAGTATCTCTGCAGGTGTCGGATTCATTGCATTGTTTGGTATATGTATTCAGAATGGAGTTATTCTTACTACTGTTTTTAAGAATAATTTAAGAGAGGGAATGTCATTGGCGGATACACTTGTAGAAGGGGTTAGGTCAAGAATAAGGCCAGTAGTCATGACAGCTATGATGGCGGCTCTCGGACTTTTACCTGCAGCGTTATCAACTGGCATCGGCTCAGAGACTCAAAAACCTCTTGCCATAGTAGTAATAGGTGGTTTGATAACAGCTACAGTTCTTACACTCCTTATATTCCCTTTAATATTCGAGTGGGTATATAAGAGAAATATGGATTTTGAAAGACAGTTAGATTAAAGTTTGTTGTTCCCCATGGTTCTTAAATGTCCCGGCAATTGTCGGGACATTTTTGTTTATTAGCTTTTATGGATATTTTCAACTTTTAGCTTTAAGCCTTCAACTTTTCGCTTCAATATCATCTTTCAATTACTTCAAATTTAACCCGCTTGCTTTCTCCGGATTGATCTGTAACAGTCAGATAATGTTCCCCAGGATCAGGATTCACAGCAAGCTGGTGAAAGTCTTTAGTTGTTCCTATATAGATGTTATCTATGGACCAGAATAACTCCTTTCCAGGACTTCTGTGAGCTACTTCAAAAACAGTCTTGCCTTTTCTTTCATCTATCTCTACAGGAATAAATATTTTGCTACCATTGGAAGGATACAGTATGTCGAATGATTTATTGGTTACATAGGCCATGCAATCTTCTCTATATGGTGGTAATGTCTTGTATGAAGCATTTTTGTTTTTATAATAATACTCCATAGCAGGAGGAAGGACAAACAAAGTCTTTGTGTGCATATTTCTAACAGATTCACATTCTCCGTTTACTCTATACTGCTCTGTTACGTCCAGATGAACAAGCTTATGATATGGACATAAACCGGAAAGATGAGCTGCCTTTTGCGTCCATTGAATGGTATGTTCTTCACAATTTTCACCAGCTTTAAATCCACTTTTCAAACATACCTCTGTCTGAACCATTTCATTAAATGGCTGCAAAAACCATTGTTGTGATTTAAGATGTTTAAAGATATCAAATAATATGGGAGCTGCAGAACCAATTCCAGTAAGGTCAGGTCTGCCTTCTCCGTCTGCGTTTCCGGCCCACACAGCGACAACATATTGGGGCGTACATCCGATAGCCCAGGCATCCCTGTTGCCATAACTTGTTCCTGTTTTCCAAGCAATTTTATATGCTGAACTAAAGTCTCTCCAAGAAGCATCTTCTTCTGGTCTTGAAACTTCATTCATAGCTTCAAAGGTGAGCCAAATAGATCCTGCATCTAAAACAGTACAATAGTTTTGTTTTTCTTGTTCTGGAGTAAAAGATGGCTTCTCTGTTTTTAATCTGAATTTATGAATAAGGTGATAATCATTTAATGAAGATGCCATGTTTCTATATATTCCTGCAAGATCCCAAAGAGTACCTTCTGCACCTCCTAATATCAGTGATAACCCATAGTGTGTATGAGGTTTATTAAGTGTTGTCATGCCAAGCTTCTTCAAGTTATGATGAAATTTTTCAACCCCATATTCCTGCAGAATTCGCACTGCGGGTACATTAAGTGATCTCGCTATTGACTGCTTGAATGCCACGGCTCCATCATAAGTGAGAAAATAATTTTTGGGCGCATATCCACCGATAAGTGTTGGAATATCAGCAACCAGTGATGTGTTCAATAATTTTCCTTCTGAAAGAAGCATGCCGAACAGCAATGGTTTAAGAATGCTTCCGGTACTTCTCCTTGCCTGAATAATATCTACACTATAGCCATGGTCATCAATTTTGTCACTCAGTATATTGCCACCATAAGTGAGGACTTTACCAGTCTTCACATCAAGAATAAGAGCTGCTGCATTATACACACCATTTGCGGATAATCTTTCCTGATGATGAGCTAGTATCTTATTTACTGTTTTTTGAAGGTGAATATTTAAAGTGCTGCTAATACGCTTACCTTTCATTCCTTTTTTCTCTGAATAGGCAAGCAAATGAGGTGCAATAATTGGTAAAGCATACGGCCTGCCTGGTAATGGCTCTTTTAATGCCAGTTCATATGATATGTGATCGAGATAGCCATTTTTATACAAACTTTTGAGAAGTCTGTTTCTTTTCTTTAAAAAGATTACTTCATTTTTTCCCGGAAAAATAAGTGCAGGACTGTTAGGTAAAACTGCAAGTGCTGCGGCTTCAGCCCATGAGAGTTGACTTGAGGGAGCGTTGAAATACCTCCATGATGCGGCTTCTAGTCCAACAACATTGCCGCCAAAAGGGGCATTTGAGGCATAA
The DNA here is from genome assembly GCF_000426725.1 of Sporocytophaga myxococcoides DSM 11118. Taxonomy (NCBI): domain Bacteria; kingdom Pseudomonadati; phylum Bacteroidota; class Cytophagia; order Cytophagales; family Cytophagaceae; genus Sporocytophaga; species Sporocytophaga myxococcoides. Next base: position 28,292 of record NZ_KE384560.1, read on the forward strand.
AGTGTTAGTATTTCTTTTTTAGATAAAGTCAGTTCAAGCCTTAGAGCCTGCGTGATTTCTATTAACTTTTCAAAAAATGACCTTCTCTTGTTCTTTCGGCTCAGTCTTATAACCTGCATAGTAAGAGTACTTCCCCCTCTTACTATTCTTCTGCTTTTTATATTCTGCCAGGCAGAATTGCCAATAGATAAAAAATCTACTCCAACATGATTCTGGAAATTCTTGTCTTCAAAAGTTATTATGGATAAAGCGAATTTATTCGGAACTGAATCATTGTCAGGAAACCTCCATTGTCCGTCTGAAGCAATTTTTGCTGCAAGTAGTTCACCTTTTTTATCTTCAAGTATTGTGCTGGTAGGATCCTTAAAAAGCTTCGAAGGAAGGGAAAACCAAAATAGTAAAAATAGAAAAAGGAGAAGTGTAAGTATACCTAGATATATTTTGCTTCTCCTTTTCATAAGTTTAATAATATTACTTAAGAGAAATATTTTCTCCTGCTTTAAATACTTCTACCCATTTCCCTGGCACAGTTGCATTGATAGAACCATCATACATAGCTTCCGCATAAGTAGCCGGAAGGTAGAATCTTCCAAGGTATGCAGCATTCAGCATAACCCTGAACGTCTTTTTTTCATTTGCCTTTATGTCAAAGAAAGTATACACTCTGTCATCCCTTATATCTCTGTAAGTGGGAGCATCTGCCAATGGAAGTCCGTTAGAGGTTGTTTCCTCAGCTTCTTCTTCATTTTCTGATTCTTCATCGCCATAGTAAGTATACCTTCTTCTCTTTTCTTCTTTAGTCTTTTCAGTAAAGTTATCTAAACGGGAATTATTAATTTCCCATCCTGATGCGAAGATCTGCTTTAACGCCATTTGCTGGTAATCTCCTCTGAGTCCAGGGTTTGAAACAGAAACTTCAGCAATGAAGTCAGTGCCCTGCTCAAGTTTGTCAACATCTATTTCTGCTCCATCTTTTGACAAATAACGAACGGAAATTCCAAGATTGTTTTCAGCAGCTTCCTCCATTCCTGGCTTTGGTGTGCCTGTAAGTAATACTCTGGCATATGCGACACCATTGCTGTTGTTTTTAACCTGAAGGTTGAATGGATTTACATTTGGTTTCAAATCAACTTCAGCAATTTTCATATCTGTCATTGCAGTAACTGGTTTACTGTTATTGACAGAATAAGCAAAACTTACTTTAGTTCCAGGAGCAGAAACATTAGCAAACTTTGTTATTGCCATCAGACAATAAGCTGTTTCCTGCGTACTCAGCCACTTATCTGAAGACAATGCCGCTGAGATTTCTTTTGCAAGTGGTGCAGCTTGCGCTTTCATATTCATGATGCTTAATACTTCAAGGATCATGGCCTTATCTCTTAAGGTTGATCCGTAAGTATTGTCCATTTCTCTGTAATCTTTCACAGTAAGAGAGGCAGTACTTACCAGGTTTTTAGCGACTTCTGTTTGTCCTGCAAGATGGTATGCGGCAGCAAGTCTCCACTTAGCAGGAGAAGAGAGATTTCTTGATTCTCTTAGTCTGTTCATTGCGCCTATTTCAGGATCACCCGCAAGTGCCAGTGTATACAATCTATATGCCTGAGTCAAGTCATCATTATATGCATCATAGTTCCAGTTGCGGGCTTCTTTCTTCTGGCTCTTCTTCCAGTTATTGAGGAAACCTTGAGGAAGTGCATATCCTTTTTTCTCTGCTTCTACCATAAAATGACCTGCGTAATTGGTTGCCCAGGCCTCATAAGAACTTTGTCCTGGCCAATAGGTCATTCCTCCATCGGGTAGTTGAAATAACTTAAGGCGTTGAATTCCTGCTTTAACATTCTTCTCAACCATTCTTTTCATGTCCTCTGTTGGCTGCATCAACTCAAGTACATATAATTGAGGGAACACAGACGATGTTGTCTGCTCTACACATCCATAAGGATAGTGAACCAGATATCTTAAACGTTTACCCAGGTTTATCGGAGGTATTACTGATATTTCAAGTGTTGCCTTGTTTGTTCCTGCTAATCCAAATGGCGTAAAATCTGAATTCCAGGAAGCGTTTGAAGAAAGGACATTTTCATACACTTTGGTAATTTCAGTATTACCATTTCTGATGTCTATGTCAACATTATATTCCGCTCTCTCTTTTCCGCTTATTGCAGTTACAGAAACAGAACCTTTACCTGCTGCCGGTTTCGCTTTTAGATAGAAGTTTACAACTTCATCTCCAGGCTGATTAAATGTTATGCTTTTTGAACTCTCTGCAATTGGCTCAAACATATTATTAGCCTTTATCGTGACATTAACATTCTTCACGTTTTTAGTCATGGCAAAAATGTTCACAGGCAATGCTACAGATTCTTCAGGCCCAAGTACTCTCGGAAGTGTTGCCAATACCATTAATGGTTTTCTTACCGGAACAGCTTTTTCTGCTTTTCCGTAAGCCCCGTCTGGGTTTCCTGCTACAACCATTGCTTTCACAGAGCCCACATATTGTGGCATTTTTAATGTATGTGTTGCTGAGCCACCAGATGCGAGGCTGAAAGGTCCTATAAACTTTACAACAGGTTTAAACCTGTTGGTTTTATTTCCTTCGCTGCCTTTGAGTTCACCGTCACCACCAATGCTTAATATCTTATCTATTCTTTCTCCATATGCACCGATGACATAGTCATACATATCCCATGTATTTACACCAAGTGCTTCTTTAGCATAGAAGTGGTCATGCGGATCTGGGGCTTTAAAATGAGTAAGATCGAGCAATCCTTCATCTACAACAGCAAGCGTATATATCATAGGTTTGCCGTTTTGTTCTTTTATGGAAACGGTAAAGTCTTCTTCCGGTCTTAGCTCTTCTTTCATTGAGATAACAGGGGCGAGAATCGTTTGTGGATTTTCAACGGTTATAGGAATTATACCATATAACCTAATCGGAAGATCATTAAGCGTTTGTGCATGTGGTTGAATCAATGTCACATTAACAAAGATGTTTGGAGTCATTTCTTCAGTAACTTTGAATTCAAAATTATTATTACCTTTCTTGGTCTCCATCCACTGGGTTTGCAGTACTTTAGCTCCTGATTCAATACTAATCAATGCCCTACCTTCGCTGCTTCCCGGAATTGAGAGACGAGCGGTTTCTCCTACATTATATTTCGGCTTATCTGAAGAAAAAGAAAGTAATGCAGCGCCTCCTTGATTTCTTTCTCTTGAGTTGCCAGCCCATCCTGGCCAGTCTATAAATACAATCTTCCCAGTGCTATGGCCACTTTTCGTATCTTTAGCACGAATATAAAAACGACCCCATTCAGGGTAGTTCACTCTGAATTGCCATTTTGCCTTTCCATTGATAGTGACTACATTTTCTCTTACAAGAGCTTGTTTATAGTTATTGTCCAGATATGCTGAAAGGTTCTCTTCTCCTTTTTCCCACCAGTATCTCCATTCTATTTTATATAGCTCCATCTGGATGTTCATTCCTGATACAAGATTCCCATTAGGATCAAGACTTACTATTTCAATTGTATGTGAAGTATCCGTGAGCAGCATGTTTCTGGCTTTGTCGCCTTCTGGAACTCTAATACCTGTAAAAGATGTAAATGGATAATATGGCATAGAAAATCTGTCAATGCTTGAGGCACCACCTTCTTCCATTACTCTTACTTTAAAGTTGGCTGTCATCACGCCCGGAGCATTATCACCCGCTTCCAGGTGTGCATTCACCGTTGCATTACCGTCCTGGTCTATTCTGCCTTTGAAGATTTCAATTGGTTCACCTTCATATTTTTTAGCCGGATCATCAAAGATGAAATCAGAGTATTTGTTAAACTTGGTTTCACCTTTTGCAAGTTGAACTGTCACGTCAGTCTCAAGATTCTTTGCAACTGCCCCATGCAACCATTTTACATTTAAATCACCTTTGAGAGACGAACCTCCCGCTGTGATTTTATCTGTGCCAAAATCAAGGTTTATTTTAAGTCTGTTTGGCATTACGGTTTCTATCTTCAATGGATAGCTGAAAGTGGCTCCGCCAACTTTAACAGTTGCAGTCCAGTTACCAGTTGGGTCTTCAGGTGAAGTGGTTGTACTGAAGTTGTAGAATCCTTCCACTGAATTAGAGGATACTAGCTTCTTTATTACCTGACCTGATGGGTTGGTTAATTCAAAGTTTACTGGCAGGTTTTTAGGAAGGTTGTGAAGTTTGTCTTCAAGAATAAAAGTTAGAAACAAAGAATCTCCCGGTCTCCAAACTCCTCTTTCTCCATATAAAAATCCCTTTATTCCCTTTTGTACTTTGGCTCCTGATATATCGAAGTTGCTGACAGCTAACGCCGATTGATCATCCATCTTCAGATAACCAATTTGTTCTTCTTTCTTAACCTTAACTAAAAAAGGTTTCTTTTTTAAATCAATAGTAAGAACACCATCACCGTTAGTTTTATCTTGAGAAAGCAGTTGCTGCTGGTAATCATAAACTTCAACGGCAGCTCCTTCAACAGGTTTGGTTGTTTTAAGGTCGGTGACTACAAATACAAGATTTCCTGAAGAACCAGCTTTAGCGATTATGCCAAGATCGGAAGCAAAAATGTTTCTTGAAACAGATCTGTATTCGCCATAATAAGAATTATGGCATGGATTCTCTCTCTCGGAATAGTCGTATTCCTCGTTATAATATTCTTCGCTGTAGTCCCAATAGCTGGATTCGTTTTCCTCAATAATATCATCTTCATTGTCTTCCAGAGTAGTTTGCCCTGTAGCTTCAGAAACGGCCTCTTCAGAAGCATCACAACTATAGAAAATGTCTTTTTTGTCAAAGCCTATTTTAATCTGGTAAATAGCTCCTGGCTCAGTTTTGATTAAGGTTGATATATCAAGAGCATATCTTTTCCATTTACCATAATCATTGGGATTGGTATTGTTTAATGAGATATTTTTTTTCAGAATAACTTTTCCAACTCTTTTAATCTCACTGTTGCCATCATATTTGTTTACCTGGAAAAACTGAGTAACATTGTTTTCAAAGATCTTGATAACTTTTACATTAACCGATTTCAGGCTTACTGCTTCAAATGGGAATATAAGACCATCTGTGCTAGGAAGAATAACGCCTTTGCCAGTTAGTTTAACAGAAGGTTTTATTTCTTCAAAGTTAATATCAAGCGTTTGTGTCTTTCCTAAAGCTTTGCCTTTAATATTTTTAACACCTTCATTTACAGTAATAGTTTTATTGCCAATTTGTCTTACCGGAGGATAAAGCTTTAATACATTCTCATCTTTTACAATGTTGAAATCAGGTACGTCAGTAATCTGGATGAGGCCTTGAAGATCCTGATTTGGATCAAGTGGATCAGAAAACTGAATTTCTGCATACTGCTCTTCACCTTGTACAGCTCTTGCAGATACGATAGAGAATTCTCCTATAGCCGGAATTTCTATAGTTTCAGTTCCTTTAGTCTCAGACTGAATAGGAGTGCCATCCCACGTTAAGACAACAGTTCCTGCCGCTTCTTTCCTTTGGATCTTTTCAACCTGAAATCTGTGAGTTTTTCTGTCGTTTTCGTGTGTCCAGGTAATTGAGAGTGTTTTACCATCCTGGCTTGCAGTTAATACTTTTTCAAGGGTTGCATTATCTACAACATCGGCAGTACTTAGTATGCCAAGCAACTTCTGAGAGGCAAAGTTTGTAACTTCGTAAGTCCTTAATCCTTCTACATATACATCAAAGGTCTGGGGTATGGTCTGAAATGCAAAATCAAAAGTCTGAAGGTCTTCAGGCATCTGCATAACTTCTCCTATTTCAAATTTGGCATCAAACGATTGTCCCGGATTGAGAGGCTCCTCCGGAACAAATTCAATAGTGCTTTTATCTATCCATTTTGTAGTTCCCTTTATGGATGGAGAGAAGCTGAATAGGTCTGTTTGAAGGGGGTTGTTAATCTCTTCTGGCTTTACAATTTCAGAAATAAAAGAAATCCTGATTGGAGATTCTCTGGATATTATACCGCCGGTGAAAGAACTGACATAGGCTTTAAATGCCGGGTTGAATTTGTATTCACCTTTAGCTTTGTTTTTTGAAGCATACCAGTAGACGCCTCCGCCTATTGCTGCAATAGCTAATACTGAGGACAAGATAACTTTTATCTTACTGCCTGAGAGTAATGTTTTTAAGGACATAAAAAAAGTTGAATAAGTAGCTTTTCTAAAAGTTTAATGTTGATACTATTTGAAACTTTATAAAGGTTAAAATCACCCTTAAGTTAACGGAAAAGTATCTTTAAAAAGTGAAAATCTGGTAAAAATAATTGCCGTCCTTTCATTTGAAAAGACGGCAATTATAAATTCATTTTGTAAGAAAATTATTTACCGAAGCTGAATCTTCCACCGATACCACCTTGGCCATAAGCATTTGGATAACGAAGGAATGCTATAAATACGTTAGCATCAGCAAAGAAAGTGATTGGAGCCTGTTTTAGAGCATATTCAATTCCTCCGACAACATCCGGACCAATATCAATTGTGTGTACTCTGTCTTCAGCATAGTAGTAGTTTCCAAAGTTATCATAGTACTGACGCACAGGTACTACGAAAGTATTGTATCTCACCTGTCCTCCAAAGCCTATATGCCAGGTAAATCCATCTATGTCACCAATAGGGAATCTCCATAGATAATGTACTTGGAGTGCCATACCAAAATAATTATAACCATAACGACCGGTATAATATCCGTGGCCTCTGTAGTCATAATCGTATTTTCTGTCATAATATCTGTCTGCATAATGCGCACCACCCCAAATAGGGAACCCGAATACAAACTCCAGGGCTTTTTTATCCATGTACTGCTTTAAAGTTACACCTGTAGGATCTCCAAGTTTAAGACCTAATGTTAAATCATTTCTTGAAAACGCCTGATTTCCTTTTGAAGAACTTTTCTTCTTCTGTGAATATCCTGAAAATGAAATGCCAAGCATCAGGATAAATACAACTAATGTTCTGGTAATTGTCCTATTCATATATTTAGTTTAATTTTTCGCTGCTAATATAATATAAGTCTGTGGGGATTTTAAAATCTTCGAGGTCGTTTTCTTCTAATTCGACCTTTTTAAATTGTTGATCCGCTATAAGCACTATCGCTTTCCCGCTTTGTAATTTTAATTTTACAGGAATTGTAAAGCCATTCACAGATGCTCTCATACGGTAAACAAGGTAGAATTTGTTTTTCTTTCTTTTTACCTTATACTCAAATATCGGAATGTCAGTGTGTAATAAGTACTGATCAAAGAACGGCCTCAAGTTAATCATTCCTTTTTGAGAAATAAAATTTATCAATTCATCAGAACATATCTGCTTTTGAGAGAATTGGTGCTGTATTTCTTTAAGAATAGAAAACCACAGGCTATCATTGTCTATAACAGATCTTAATGTATGGAGCATCCATGAACCTTTATAGTACATGTCCGAATCTTTCCAATAGTGGTAATTGACATTTGAAGGACCTTTTATCGGCTCGCTGTTTTTAATATAGTTTCGTTGTCGAAACAGGTAATTTACGGATGAAGTAAAATCAAACATGCATTCGACAAATAACGCTTCGGCATAAGTCGTAAATGATTCCTGAATCCAGAGATCCCCATGGTCACATGCGCTAACATTGTTCCCCCACCACTCATGTGCACTTTCATGGATAACAATGTAGTCGTATCCAAGCATGTTTTTCCTGAACTTATTTCCATATGCAATAGCACTTTGGTGCTCCATTCCGAGATAAGGGGTTTCAATAAGAGCATAACCGTCTTTAGGAAAAGGATATTTACCAAAATATTGCTCAAAGCATTTTAGCATGGGCTTTACCTGTTGGAAGTATTCCCAGGCCTTATCTTTATTTTTTTGAAGTACATAATATCTGAGATCTAAAGTGCTGCTGTCTGCTCTTATATACTCATCTTTGATTTCTGCATAGTTTCCTATATTTAAGGTCACATTATAGTTATTAATGGGATAATGGACTTTCCATTTGTAGGTATGAAAATCTTTTCCGCAGACCTCCTGCTCCAGATTTCCATTGCTTATGCACTTCAATCCTTTGGGTACAGAAAAAGTCAGCTGAACACTATCTGCTTCATCAGAAGGATGGTCTTTACATGGCCACCACAGACTTGCTCCGTCTCCTTCACATGACACACCCACCCATGGCTTGCCTTCAGTATCCTTAGACCATATAAAGCCACCTTCCCAAGGAGGATTCCTTGCCTCAAAAGGATTTCCCGAATAATAAATGGAAATTGAGTCTAATGAATAAGGCTTTAATGCATTCTTAAAATTTATAAATACTGCATTACTGTCTCTTTCAAAATTAAGAGTTTCATTATGGTGTCTGATGCTATCAACCCTAAGTGTTGAATAAAGGTCTACTTGAACTCTTATGAAGGGTTCTATTACTTTAAAGTGGATAGAGTTGCTTCCCATTATATGTTTTTTATCAGGGTCAATCTGAAGTTTTAAATTATAAAAGTGAACATCATAGCATGCCCTCAATGGGGAAAGGCTTCCTCGAAGTGTATCATATCTGGTAAAAGATTTTGTCTGAGATCGTCCACAGTGATAGATAAACTGAAGTGAAAGAATGATAGAAAAAAATCTTAAATACATTTTTCAAGAAGAGTTTGCTGGTAAAATTGGAGATATTTTTACTAAAGAAAAAATTGGGGAATAGAATCCGTTTTCCCCTGTTTGTTTAATTGAGCATTTAGGTTTAAAGCGGCGCTGATAAGACCTGCATGGCTGAATGCCTGTGGGAAATTTCCCAAATGTTCACCCATGAATCCCAACTGTTCAGAAAATAAACCTACGTGATTTGCATATCCAAGCATCTTCTCGAAATAGAATTGCGCTTTTTCAAGTTGTCCAGATCTGGAAAGACATTCAACATACCAAAATGTACACATTGAAAATGTTCCTTCTTTGCCTCCAAGTCCGTCTGGTGCGGCCACTTCAGGGATGTACCTATACACAAGTGAATCGGACACGAGTTCTTTTTCTATTGCGTCCATTGTTTGTAGCCACCGTGGATCAATTGGGCTGATGAATTTAACAATGGGCATAAATAAGCAAGAAGCATCAACAGTTTTGGCACCCTGGTATTGGACAAACCCTTTTAAATCTTCGTCCCAGAATTCATTATAGATACTTTGATATATTTTATTTCTTTCTATTTTCCATGTTTCTGGAAATGGAAATGACCTTGATTCTGCAATCTTAATCGCTCTGTCAAAGGCGACCCAGCACATGAGTCGGGAGAATAAAAAATGCTTTTCTTTCCCTCGCACCTCCCATATGCCGTTATCTTCTCTTTTCCAGTTGTCAATAAGCCAGTTGATTTGAAATACTAAATTGTTCCAGAAATCATGGCTTATTGGCTCAACATATTTATTATATAAATACACTGAGTCTAGTAATTCTCCATAGATATCCAGTTGCAATTGTTTGTTTGCATTATTGCCAATTCTTACAGGTGCTGAACCTTTGTAGCCTTCGAAATGATCAAGTGTAATTTCCTGTGGATTATTGTAGCCAGCCTGAGAATACATAAGGTGCAAATGTCCGGGATTTTCTATATCATGACACTGATAATGTATCCATTTTACAAATGCCTGTGATTCTTTAGTATAGCCGGTTTTAACAAGTGCATAAAGACAAAAGGCCGAATCTCTTATCCAGCTGTATCTATAGTCCCAGTTTCTATTGCCGCCAATGAATTCAGGCAGCCCGAATGTTGGGCTTGCAATAATAGATCCGAATCTTCCGCTACAAAGCAATTTGAGTGTAAGGGCTGATCGCTGGATCGCTTCAAGCCATCTCCCCTTGTAGGTTGATTTTGATACCCAGTCTCTCCAGTATTTTACGGTTTCAAAAAAAGTTTTTGTGATAAAGTCTCCCAAAGAAATATCGGGAGGATCTTCTTTTGAAATATCTTCAAGTATAAAATCTGCCCGTTCACCTTCGTTCAAAATGAATTCAGCATAACCGTCATTTTCTGAGGTGTGCATAGGAACAGAGCTTTTCAGCCTTAATTTCAAATGACTCTCTCCCTGACTTTCGAATAGTATTTCAAAATTATGATCTCTTTTGTGTGCAATATGATTGTCCCTACCGTAATTAAATCGGGGCTTGCACTCCATTTTGAATCGAATGCTCCCTCTGATGCAGGAAACCCGTCTTACTAGTTCATTGCCATGCACCATACCTTCTATCGGCATGTAATCTGTAATTTCGCCTACTCCATCAGCGGACAAAAACCTTGTAAGCAAAATGTTTGTGCCAGGAAGGTACATTTGCTTATTCTTAACTTTTTCTTGAATAATTGGATGGATTTTGAAATAACCGCCCTTTTTATGGTCCAAGAGGGCTGCGAAAATGGATGGAGAATCATAAAATGGGAAACACAGAAAATCTATAGACCCGTTAAGGCCTACAAGCGCTATTGTATTTAAATCTCCAATGATTGCATAGTTCTCAATAGGCTGATAATTCATCCGTCTTACTAATCAGAATTCCGTCAGTAAGGAGAACCGTATAAAAGAAAATATGTTGGCGGATGATTATGTAAGCGGAAAAATATTTATTTTCTTACCAGGGTCAGGAGTTCTTTTTGTACTCCCCAGTCTCTGGCTAGTTTTAAAATGGCAGTTGCCTCCATTTCACTGATAAAACCTTTTGAATTAGTAGCCTCCCAGACCATATTCAGATAAGAAAGTTTAGTCTGAGTATCATAGGTTCCTATAGTTGCATTGAAAAATTCACGAGCTCTTTCGAAGGCAGTAAACACATCGCTGCCTATAAAGTCTTCAGCCCATTTTAATTCTTCTGCAGCACTTAGATTCTGAGCAGTTGCTTTTAAAATAGCCTGCTCGTCCTCATTTAAACCATGATAATTGAAAATTATTGATTTTAGAAGCAGAAAGGCCTTTTTCTGATCGCTTGTCATTTGGACAGTCATACCAACGCAAATATAACATTTTTAAATTTATTTTCCCCCATACAGTCGATTTTCTTCAAACGATAAAGAATGCCTCTGTGATTTTATCTGCAATCAATTTGCCTCTGGGTGTCAATTTTAAAAAATTCTCTTCTTTAATCATATAACCCTCCTCAATAAATGATTTTGCAGTATCTATATAATAATCTACCTCAAGATTAAATTTTTGTTTTATATCTCCCAGGTCACAGCCCCATTTAGTGCGTAGTCTGGTAAGGAAATATTCATTGGCTTTGTCCAGATCAGTTAGTTGCTCTATTGTAATCTCTGGTTTTAAGGTGTTTATTCCTTCAATATATTTATGATTGTTACTTATGTTGTATTGTCTTGATGTTCCATTAAACGAATGGGCAGAAGGACCCAGGCCAATATAGTGGGCTCCCAACCAATAGCTGCTATTGTGGCGAGCAATATAACCTTCCTTCGCGAAGTTGCTGATCTCATATTGTTCATATGATGCTCTTTCTAGTAAGGATACAAGATCTTCAAATTGAAGGGCCACATTCTCCTCTTCTTCTGGAGAAAAATGTCCTTTTTTCAATCGTTTGCCTAAAACAGTTTTCTCTTCAATTGTTAACGCATAGGCAGATATATGAGGAATATCAAGGTCAATAAGGGTTTGAATATTTTCATCCCATTTTTCCTTGCCAAGGCCAGGTATCCCATAAATAAGATCAGCGGTAATGTTGTAAAAGCCTTGTTCCCTCGCTTCTTTGATAGAGCTGATCGCCTTTTCGCTATTATGAACTCTGTTCAACAAGGCTAATAAATTATCCTGAAATGCCTGGACACCAATGCTAAGTCTGTTTATGCCTGCTTGTTTTAATCCCTTTAAATAATTTCGAGAAATGTCATCAGGATTTACTTCAATTGTTATTTCGGCATTATCAATAACCTTGTAAAGGCCCTTTACTTCGTCTATAATTTTTTGTATTTCATCGACAAGAAGTAGTGATGGTGTTCCTCCTCCAAAGTAAATTGTGTTTATGTCTTCATTAATGTAGCTTTTTCTTTGTTTCAACTCCATACAGATAGCCTCAACCATTTTTTCTTTGAGAGATAAATTCGTTGAGAAATGGAAGTCGCAATAATGACAAGCCTGCCTGCAAAAGGGAACATGGATATAAATTCCTGACATTTATTTTATATGCAAAATTAATCCTGGATTGAAAATAGTAATTTTACAGCTTACTTTCGTTAGTATAAACGTGTTGAAAAACTTTTTAATTCTCTTTGTCTTACTCTTAACTTCACTCTTTTCGTATGGGCAAAGAGACAGTACCCGTATTTTTCTTTCGGTTTTCTCTGAAAATAAAGGTTTAATACCTGACCATAAAATTTCTTTTAGAGATTCATTAAGTGCACTATATGAAGTTAAAGAAATCATCCAGAAGTTACACAAACAGGCATATCTTCAGGCTTCAGTAGATTCATTTACAACACACGAGGATACATTAGTATCTTTTATTTCTCCGGGAGAACAATTCAAATGGGCTGCTTTGAAAAAGGGAAATATAAATCAGTTAATTCTTAACAAAACAGAATTCCAGGAGAGATACTATCAGAATAAGCTTTTTGATATCGATCAGTTTCTGGCCTTTGAAAATGATTTGTTGACTTATCTGGAAGAGCATGGTTATCCATTCGCTTCACTTCAAATTGATTCTTTTAAGATTGAAAACAATAATTTGTATGGTGTTCTGAATTATGATAAGGGGCCATTGATAGTTTTTGATTCTCTTATTGTAGTTGGCAGTACTAAAGTGAAGAACAGATATCTCATGCGTGAACTTCATATTGAAAAAGGGCAGCCATTTAGTCAAAAAAAAATAGTTGAAGCAGATAAAGTAATATCAGCGCTAGGTTTTGTTAGGGTTTCCAGACCTCCAGTGATAGAGTTCAGAAGTGGTAAGGCGACTGTAACTATCTTTTTGGAAGATAAGAAAATCAATCAGGCTGATGGTATTATAGGTTTTCTTCCAAATGAAGGTGGAGGAAAAAAATTACTTATTACAGGCGAACTTAATCTGAACTTAAAAAATGTATTTGGGACAGGTAAAGGAGTTTTGCTTGAGTGGAAAAAACTAAAGGCATCCTCCCAGACACTTAATGTTGGATATTATCACCCCAAATTATTAGGGTCAAATCTTGATCTCCGGATGAATTTCAATTTGTTAAATCAGGATAGCTTGTTTCTTACAGTTTACAGGGGAATAAATGTGTCAAGTGCCCTTTCGGTAAGATCAAGAGTAAGTTTTTTTACTGGTCTCAAGACATCGCGCCAGTTTTCCAGTCCGGTCGGAGCTGATACTACTGTCTTACTTATGTCAGATTATAATTATTATAATTATGGCTTGAGTTATAATTGGAATAATCTGGATGATATATTTTATCCTCATAAAGGCTGGATATTTGATGTACAATTTTCCTTAGGAAATAAAATTTTGAGGGAAAATTCATTGGTTAAGCAAGAATTGTACGATCAGCTTGACAAAAAATCTATTCAGTACTCTTGCAATATTGTGATAAACAGGTTTTTTCCGGTAAGAGCCAAGTCTGTATTTTTTACAAGATTTGAAGCCGGTAAAATTTTTAATGACAAAAACACATTGTTTATTAATGATTTGTATAGGGTAGGGGGGCTCAAGTCTTTAAGAGGATTTAATGAATTGAATTATTATGCATCGACATTTGGCATTGCATCTGTTGAATATCGATATTTTACAGATCCAACTTCCTATCTTCTCGTATTTTATGATCAAGGATATGTGTCAAATGTTGTAAATCCTTCTCTTAAAGATGATTTTCCATTTGGATTCGGAGTAGGTGTGTCCTTCACAACAGGTGCAGGAGTGTTTAATTTCGTTTATTCTTTGGGGCAATCCAGAGATCAGAAATTAAGTTTGAATCTTTCTAAGGTTCATTTTGGTATAATAAGCAGGTTTTAGTTAATTTGTTCCTTTCTCAAAGTGCATGCTTTATAATTCAGTCCTTTCGTTTTGTTGGGCCTTTCTAATCGCAGTATTTGCAATTCCGTCTATAATTTATGTTGCTCACATCAAAAAATTACTGGATGAGCCAAATTTGCGTACCGTTCATGAATCTCTGACCCCTCGTTTGGGTGGACTCGCGATCTTCGCAGGATTTATGTCGGCTTTGACAATTTTTGGCTCACTCGAAAATGGTGTACAACAAGTTTTAGCCGGCTCAATTATCATTTTTTTTATTGGGTTAAAAGATGATGTAGTTCCGGTATCGGCATTTAAAAAGTTTTTTGTTCAGGTACTTGCAGCAGGTATTGTCATGTTTGTTGCAGATATAAGAATATCAGATTTTAAAGGAATGCTGGGATTATATGAGGTAGATAATGGTGTCAGTTATGTAGTTACATTCCTGGTTATTATTGGTATTACTAATGCAATTAACCTTATCGATGGCGTTGATGGACTAGCAGGTGTGATTGTAATGATCATTACTTCTACTTTTGGGATATATTTCTATTGGTATGGAGGAGAAGCTTTTGGGGCTTATTCTTATGTCGCTTTTAGCTTGTTAGGATCAGTAATTGGATTTTTAAGGTATAATTTTCACAAAGCAATTATATTTATGGGAGATACCGGTTCCTTAGTGTCCGGCTTCATTTTATCAATTCTGGGAATACAATTTGTAAGAATGGAGGCTTTTGACGCTTCTCCATCTATCGCTATTGCTGTGTTAATCATCCCTATAATGGATACGCTAAGAGTTTTTATGCTTAGAATATTAAATGGGACATCACCATTTGCACCTGATAAAAATCATATTCACCACAGACTTATGGATCTAGGCTTTTCTCAGGTAATGACAGTATTTTTACTCGCTTTGATTAACCTTTTTGCCATATTGGGAGTTAATGTACTTTCTAATCTGGAAAATAACTATTTACTATTTTTAATGATAGGATATGGTTTTTTAGTTACAGGAGTAATCGAAATCTTTTATTTGAGAATAAAGAGAGAAAATGCTGGTGCATAAATCTAGAAACAATACTACCCAGGTCAGGGCTATTTTATTTTTAATTTTGGCAATGTTGCTTCCTCATTTGGGCAATTGTGCTAAAACCGCATTTAAAATTGTAAAAGATCTAAGTTCAGATTGGAAAATATATAATGCTGATATAAATGGGTATGTTCCTTTTATAAAAGGGAAATCCCAGAAAAGCCATTTTATTTTTCAATGGGTTGACCTGGATAAATATGCCGGATATCATCTTCAGGTAAAAGCGGCTCCAAAGTTATCATTATTTGTAAATAATGAATTATATTATACTAATACAGAATCCAAATATCAGGATGTTGCTATTCCTGTTAAGGATCTTCTGAAGAAGACAGTAGGAGGGAGGAAGGATTTACTTACAATTTATCAACCTGATGCTTCCTTTAATGAAGGTGCAGTTTTCATAGGGTATTTCCCCGAAATCCAGATAGAGTCTGTCCCTGCCATTAATATTGAGGCTAAAAAGCAAAACTTTCTGGGTGATCTTGTTATGGCACTTTTTATAAGTTCATTCGCCATTATTGCAATTTTGAAAAACAGGTTTCCTAAATCATTTTCCTTATTTTTCCAAAAATCTGAATTTTCACTAAGTGCTTCCGAAGAATTATTAAGTAGTCGTATTATTGATTTTCCGCTCTTGCTGGTAATTATTTTAAATGCATTTTCACTTAGTATTTTGATATTTTCCAACAAAGAAAGCGAAGACTTTGTCAAATTTCTTACGTTAATTAAAACCCGGAATTTGTCATTATTTTCACAGTTTGCACTGTCAACTCTAATGGTAATCTTTCTGATAATAGTTAAATATTTACTCATTACTATTTTGGGATGGATATTTGACCTTAATAAACTCATTACCCTTCATTTTTATGAGTTTTTATCTATTATGCTCAAGGTCAATTTGTTGGTAGTTCCAGTCGTTTTAATTTTATTGTCGATGAATAATTTTCAACCGTTTATGTCTATTACGGCTTTGACAATTATCTTATTGATAATCTTCTTCCTGTTAATACTAAAGGTTTCCTATATCATATTTAAGTTTTCCAACTATAGAAATCTTTATTTATTTTCTTACCTTTGTATCAGTGAAATACTGCCTTTTATTGTAATTACTAAACTATTGGCATCTGACGTTATAAAATATTAATAAGGTATTGAGATAATGAGTGAAATTAAAGAAAAAGAGCTAAAGGATAGATATACAAAAGTATCAAGTATCTTAGTAACACAGCCCAAACCGACAGACGATAAATCGCCTTATTACGGATTAGCTGAGAAATATAAGCTGAAAATTGATTTTAGGCCATTTATTGAGATTAAGGCACTTGATTTCAAAGAGTTTAAAAAGCAAAAAATAGAGATACTAGCTCATTCCGCAGTCATCTTCACAAGCCGTAATGCCGTAGATAATTTTTTTAGGCTTTGTGCAGAGGGAAGAATAGAAGTGCCGGCAGAAATGAAATATTTTTGCATTTCTGAGCAAACAGCAAACTACCTTCAGAAGTATATAGTAATTAGAAAGAGAAAGATTTTTGTAGGTCAAAAAACTGCAAAAGATCTTGAGGAAATTCTGAAAAAGCATAAAAACGAATTCTATTTATATCCTTGCTCCAATATCAGAAAAGAAGAAATTCCTTTATTTCTTAAAGATAATGGATTCAAATTCAGTGAAGCAGTAATTTACGAGACAGTTCCTAGCGATTTGTCAGATCTAGCTGAAGTCAATTATGATATAATAGCATTCTTTAGTCCTTCAGGAATTAACTCACTATTTACCAATTTTCCTGAATTCAAACAGAATAAAACAAGAATAGCTGCTTTTGGTCCAACTACGGCAAAGGCGGTTAAAGATGCAGGATTAATATTGGATATAGAAGCTCCACTACCAAATGCCCCATCTATGACTGGTGCTTTGGAGCTGTACATAAAGAAAGCCAATAACATTAAGTAAAATTATCCGTAAAAGGTAAGGCAACCTAGTTATCAAAATCCCTCATTGGAAAAGAAGTGTTTATTTCTTTTTTAATTTTATTTATATTTAATTTAAAAATATTTAGTTTTGGAACTGGATTTATTATCCCAAGGTGTCTTTTATGAAAAGAATTAAATTATCTGTGTTTTTCTTTCTGATCTTTGTGTCTGCTGGATTTGCCCAACAAGATGCTCAGTTCAGTCAGTATATGTTCAATACCCTGTATTACAATCCGGGTTTTGCTGGTACTGAAGGACTAACGAGATTTACTCTCCTGCACCGGATTCAGTGGCTAGCTTATCAGCCTACTCAGTATAAAGGATCTGCACCGTATAGTACAGTATTAAGCGGCTCCTCATTGCTTCCCTTCTTTAATAAGAGGTTGGGATTGGGTGTCCATTTAGTAAATGATAATCTTGGGCCATTAAATAATACAGAGTTCCAGCTTTCAGGTTCTTATCATTTTAAAATTAAAGAGGGAGTATTGGGTGTTGGAGCTCGCGCGGGTGTCTATTCAACCAGAGTAAGAACTGATTGGTACAGGGTTGTGCAGGATGGTGATCCAATTTACGACGATCTAACTTCAGATGCTAATAATAAAATACGTCAAACAAAACCGGATTTTGGTGTAGGCTTTTGGTACCAGAGTAAAAAATTCAGCGGAGGAGTGAGCTTTGACCATTTAGGTGAAACTAAACTATCTTATAATTCTCCATCCATTAATTCTAAACTTGCAAATCACCTTTATATAAGTGGTTCTTACAATTTTGACATTGGTCCTACTATAAAGGTAACTCCTTCCGCATTCTTTCAATCTGATATGAACCAGCTCACATATCTTTTTGGGGCATTGGGAACTTATAATGAAAAGTTTTGGGTGGGTTTGAATGCACGTCAGTCTTTTGCGAAAAGAGACGTGGGTCAGGGTGGCAAAACACTTTCCAACGATGATATAATTTTATATGTCGGAGTGAACCTTTTGAAAAATAAGCAAAATATGAATGCGTTAAGAATTGGCTATGCATTTGATT
The DNA here is from genome assembly GCF_000426725.1 of Sporocytophaga myxococcoides DSM 11118. Lineage (NCBI taxonomy): Bacteria > Pseudomonadati > Bacteroidota > Cytophagia > Cytophagales > Cytophagaceae > Sporocytophaga > Sporocytophaga myxococcoides. The sequence continues at coordinate 46,365 of NZ_KE384560.1, forward strand.
TTGTCACAAATGGCGTAAAAGCCAAAAAGAGAACTTCCCACGAGATTATGCTCTCCTATATAGTTCCGACACCTTGGGAATTACCTAAACCTAAGATCAGAACGCCACGATACAGGCACGAAGAAAATTAACAAAATTTTGGAATATTGAAATTTTTTATAGAACTTGTACAACATTTCTAAACATTTTATCAATTATTTGAGTTTTTTTTGGACTTTTATAATTGCGATGAAAAAAGTTCGTTTAAGAAATAAAAATTTAGTAACTTAAAACACAATTTATTATCAAAAAATTTACAAAAGAAAATTAAACAAGTGTATTATGAATAAAATAGGTGTTATCAGAAGTCTCTGCTACATTGCACTGTTCGGAGCCTCTATTCTTATTCAGGGATGTGGGCGAGGTACCTCCGATGGAGGAGGAGACCTAGTCGGCGTTCAGGGAAGAGAAGGATGGGTTATGACAGTGCCATACGGTATGACAACATGTCCGTCGGGGACTTTCCACATGGGGCAGGCGGATCAGGATGTTCCGGCTACTCAAATTAACCTTAACAAACAGGTGACCATCGGTGGGTTCTATATGGACGAAACCGAAATTACAAACAATGAATACAGACAATTCATTGACGTAATGTTAAGCGATTCAGTTGACGTATTGGGTGAACAATATATCAGAACTGAATTGTATCCTGACACAGCTGTTTGGGTAAAGGATTTTGCTCACCACATGGGTGATCCAATGATGGAATATTACTACGCACACCCTGCGTTTGACGAATATCCAGTAGTTGGTGTTGACTGGTTCGCTGCAAGATATTTCTGCGAGTGGAGAACTAAGCACATGAATAACTGGAGAGCAGAGCAAGGACTTTGGAAAATGCCAAACTTCAGATTACCATCAGAAGCAGAGTGGGAATACGCTGCTAGAGGTGGAAGAGATATGGCTAAATATCCTTGGGGTAACCCATACATCAGAAATGCAAAAGGATGTATGCTTGCTAACTTCAAACCTGGAAGAGGAAACTATTATGATGATGGTTTCATGTATAGCTCACCAGTTGCTTCTTACTTTTCAAATGACTTCGGTCTTTATGATATGGCAGGAAACGTATCAGAGTGGTGTGAAGACGCTTATTATGATGCTGCTGTTCCTGTAGTTTGGGATCTTAACCCAACTTACTATGATGACGATGAGCCTAGAAAGATCATCCGTGGTGGTTCTTGGAAAGATATTGCTTACTTCCTTGAAACCGGAACACGTACTTTCGAGTATCAGGACACTACAAAGTCATACATAGGCTTCAGATGCGTAATGACTTATCTTGGTAGATCTTCCGGTTTCGAGTTCTAAAATCAAATCCTTTAAAGATTTAATAATTCAATAGTTGTATAATCACAAACTATATAATAATCTATTACCTAATAATTAATTGTTAAACACTTAAAATTTAAAAATTTACGAAAATGAGTTCAAACAAAGGTGGTTTTAAAGATGTATTCTTTAACAAGATCATGCCAATGGTCTACGGACTTGGTGCCGCAGTTGTAATTGTTGGTGCGATGTTCAAAATTATGCACTGGCCGGGTGCTGGTCCAATGCTTGTTGTTGGTCTAAGTGTAGAGGCATTAATCTTCGTTTTCAGTTCATTCCAGCCTGTTCCTCACGATCCAAAGTGGGAGAGAGTTTATCCTCAATTGGCTGATGATTATTATGAAGAAGAAGAAGAAGGTGAAGTTGCTTCTAACGACGGTCTTACAAGAAGACTTGATGACATGCTTTCTGAGGCAAACATCACTCAGGATGTTGTTAACAAACTAGGTGCTGGTTTCAATTCACTATCTTCATCAGTTTCTAACCTTAAAGATCTATCTGATGCTTCTGTTGCTTCTAATGAGTATGCAAACAATGTTAAGCAAGCATCTAAGTCTCTTCTTGAGATGAATAAATCATATTCTAAAACTGTAGATGCAATGTCAGAAATGGCTAATGCTTCTGTAGATGCTAAAGAATACCATTCACAAGTTCAAAATATCACTAAAAATCTTGGTGCATTGAACGCTGTTTATGAAATGGAACTTCAGGATGCTAACAATCACTTGAGAGCAATGAACAAATTCTACGGTAATCTTTCTCATGCTATGGAGAACATGGCAGATGCTAGCAAAGATACTGCTCAGTTCAAAGAAGAACTTGGTAAACTATCTAAGAACCTTGTTCAGCTTAACAACGTGTATGGTAACATGCTAACTGCAATGAGAGGTTAATTTTCAGTAGAAATTATTTTAAAAACGAAAAAGAAAAGGTTTAAAATATGGCTGGAGGTAAAGAAACCCCAAGGCAGAAAATGATTGGGATGATGTACCTGGTTCTAACAGCACTGTTAGCACTCCAGGTAAGCTCAGCTATCATACAGAAATTCAAATTTCTTGATGATAGTTTGATGAACGTGAACGAAAAAACGACTGCTGAGAATGCTAAAGTAAGTGGCAATATCAGGAGAATCGTTGAACAAGAAGGTAATAAAGATGCTCATATCGTTAAAAAAGCAGATGAAGTAAAAGCTGCAACTGCTGAGCTAATTACTTATATGGAAGGTCTTCGTAAACACCTTATTGAAGATACAGGTGGAAAAGAAGAAGATGGTAACTATAAAGGTGCTAAAGAAGAAGAAAAAGTAGCAAACTTTATGGTTGGTCCAGAAGGTAGCAAAAAAGGAGAGGCATATAAATTGAAAGAGAAGCTTAACAATTTTGTTGCGACTCTTACCAAATTTGGTGTTAATGCTCCTAAATTAGCTTTGGATGGAAATGAAGATCCTATCTTTATGAAAGATAAAGATCAAGCTAGAAAGGACTTTGCTCAGCTTAACTTCTCTGAAACTCCAATGGTTGCTGCTCTTGCAGTATTAGCGCAAAAAGAAGCAGAAGTTCTTAAATATGAGAACGATGCTCTTACTAAACTTGCAAGTGAAGTAGGTGCATCAGACATCAAATTTGATAACGTAGTTGCAATGGTTAGAGCTAACTCTAAAGTTGTAGCTGCTGGTACTAAATATGAGGCTGAAATGTTCCTTGCTGCATCTTCAAGCGCTATCACTCCTACAATGAGCCAGGATGGTAGAGCTATCCAGGTTGATGGTAGAAAGATTGGTAAAGTTTCTTTTACTGCAACTGGTGGTGCATATGACAAAGAAGGTAATGCTAAGAAAAAATGGAGAGGTGCTATCAATTTCAAATACAAAGGAAAAGATACTACTTTCCAGGTTGAAGAAGAATACATTGTTGCTAAGCCTGTAATTCAAATTCAGTCTGCTTCAGTTTCTGCTCTATACAAAAACTGCGGTAACGAACTTAATGTTCAGGTTCCTGCTTTAGGTTCTACTTACAGCCCTTCTTTCTCTGCAAGTGGTGCAAAAGTTATTCCTGGTGCTACAAAAGGTCTAGTTACTCTAGTTCCAACAGGTGCAAAAGTAACTCTTAACGTGGCAAGCAGCGGAAACGCAATTGGTTCACAAGAGTTCAATGTAAGATTGATCCCAAAACCTGAAATTCAGGCTCTATCTAACGGTAGCCCTGTAAATGAGAAACAAGGAGTTCCTGCTCCTGGTCCTAGAGCTATCACAATGAAGGCTGTACCTGATGAGAGCTTTAAAACTTTCTTGCCTAAAGATGCAAGGTATAAAATCACTCAATGGGAAGCTATCCTTGTTAGAGGTAAGAGACCTGTTACTCAAACTTCTTTCACTTCTGAAACTGGTAACCTAGCTCAGTTTGCAGCGTCAGCTCAGCCTGGAGACAGAATCATGATAGAGGTTAAGAAAGTTACTAGAACTAACTTCCTTAATGATACGGAAGAAGTTAATTTGGGAATTGTTATTAAGAACATCCCACTTAACTAATACCTAAACTGCTTAGTTATGAAAAAAATTAGTGTTATTTTGTCAGGTTTGATGTTCGCATCAAACCTGATAATTGCTCAAGAGGCAGCTGAGGCACCTGCTGAAGCAACTCCTGCAGCTGAAAATACAGGTTATAACAAATTTTCTGTTAGACCTATACATGAATCTGATATCATGTATAAGAAGACGATCATTAGAGCTCTGGATCTTAGAGAAAAACAAAATAAACCTTTGTTTTCTAAAAACAGAGAACTTACTCGTTTGCTAATCGATGCTGTTCAAAGAGGTGATATAAAGGCATATGCTTCTGATTCCCTTTACGATGGTAAAACTCTTACAATTGAAGAATTCAATGAGAGAATTAAAATGCCATCTGAGCAAGCTGAACTTAGTGCAGAAGAGTTAGAGATTATGAAGGCGAACGGGGAGGATGTTGCTGCAATCGGTGGTGGTCCTAACTTTTATTTCCCAACTGATTTATATCAGATGGAGATAAAAGAAGATATCATCTTCGATAAGCAAAGATCCAGATTGTACTATGATATTCACGCAATAACAGTGTACGTTCCTGCTGATCACCCTGCTAACATCAGAGGTATTCAGACTCCAATTGCTTCTTTCGAGTATAAAGAATTAGTGAACAAACTTTTCAAGGATAACCCTAAAGCAATTTGGTTTAATCCTCAGAACGATCAGCAGCATAAAAATCTTGCTGATGCATTCGAGTTACGTTTATTTAGCTCTTATATTATCAAAGTTTCCAATCCAAATGATGCATACTTAGTTGACATCTATGGTGGAGATCAGCAAAAAGGTATTATGGCTGCTCAGTGGGCTGCTTTCGAGCTTCTTGAGTATGAGCATAACCTTTGGGAATTCTAAGAAATTTCTAACTATAAGAAATTATAAAAAAAGGAGGTTGAAAAACCTCCTTTTTTATTTATTAATGACTTTCTTGATTATCACTCTCTTTTTCGCCTGCAAGATTTAATAGCACCAACTCCGCTTTGGCCTTCCCAACTATTTCGGCTAGTTCTTCAACACTTGCTTGTCGGATCTTACTTACCGAGCCAAAATGACTTACCAGCTTTTGAAATGTGGATTCTCCAACTCCTTTTATAGAAGCTAATTTACTTTTGGCTAAAGTACTTTTGCTCCGTTTAGTTCTATGAAATGTGATTGCAAATCTGTGAGCTTCATTCCTGATTTGCTGTATTACTTTTAACGATTCTGATTTTTTATCGATATATAATGGAAGTGAGTCATCCGGATAATAGATTTCTTCGAGTCTTTTTGCGATGCCTACAATCGGAATTTTTCCATATAAGTCCAGTTCTTGTAATGCCTGGCACGCTGCTGAAAGTTGCCCTTTACCTCCATCGATTACTATCAGGTTTGGAAGTGGTTGGCCTTCTTCTAAAACTCTTTTATATCTTCTGTGCACTATTTCATGCATACTATCAAAGTCATTAGGTCCAACTACAGTCTTAATGTTATAATGGCGATAATCTTTCTTTGACGGTTTTGCATTTTTAAAAACCACCATTGACGCAACTGGATTGGTTCCTTGGATGTTGGAGTTGTCGAAGCATTCGATATGAAAAGGTTTTTCTTTTAACCGAAGGTCTTCTTGCATTGTATTGAGTATCCTTGAATCTCTTTCATTATTTGAGATGGATTTGCTCATCTGATATGCTATATTATTTAGGGAAAGGTCCAGAAGCTTTTTCTTGTCACCTATAGATGGCACGGTAATTTTTAGCTCATCTATTTCTACAGGGATATTTGCTATAATGTCTCTGGTAGTGACTTCCATTTCTTCTCTAATGCCAATAATGGCTAGCTTTAGAAGATCTTCATCCGTTTCGTCGAGTTTCTTTTTGATCTCTAAATTTTTAGTTTGAAGAATTGCTCCATTTACTATATGCAGATAATTAATAAATGCATTCTTCTCAAGACTCTTGATAGTAAAGACATCCAGGTCGGTTATTTTAGGGTTAACAATAACTGAGCTGGTCTGGAACTTTTCAAGTAAATCAAATTTAAGTTTGAGCTTATGGGCTTTTTCGAACTCAAGGTTTTCAGCAGCTTCCTGTATCTGGTCTTTGTAGTAGGTTTTAACTACAGAGATGTGTCCTTTAAGAATTTGATGGGCTTTATCTATATTCTCGGAGTAAATTTCTTCAGTAACTAAGCCCTCGCATGGGCCTTTACAGTTTCCAATATGGAATTCAAGACAAACTTTGTATTTCCCATCATTGACATTTTTCTCTGAAAGGTTAAAAGTACATGTTCGTATAAAAAATAGTTTATGGATCAGGTCAAGGACACTATTCATAGCTTTTACACTTGTATAGGGACCGTAGTAGGTTCCTAGTGATTTGTCAAATGTCCGTGTAGCTATAACCCTTGGAAAACGTTCGCGGGATACATATATGTAAGGATAGGTCTTATCATCCTTCAAAAGTATATTATACTTCGGCTGATTATTCTTGATAAGGCTGTTTTCAAGAAGAAGGGCATCAAACTCTGTGTTTACTATAGTAAACTCGATTCTTCTTATTTGGCTGACAAGCTTTCGCGTTTTGTTGTCAACCCCTGTATTTTTATTAAAGTAATTAGAGACTCTTTTTTTGAGAGACTTTGCCTTTCCTACATATATAAGTTCTCCTTCCTCACTGAAGAACTTATATATGCCAGGCTGGTCCGGTAAATTTTTTACTTGTTCTCTTACCTCCTCGCTTTCCGCCATGATTAAACCTCCTAAAATTCGTCAGGCAATACTTGCTGATGTTTTTGCTGAAGAGAATCGGAGTGCAGGGAGCTCTTTTCTCTGTATCTTTTGCAGTCTATTTCAACAGTTAATTTCGTTGGACGAGGAAAGCGCTCTTTGACTAAGCCAAGTGTGGAATCTGCGAATACCTTTTTCATGAAAATAGCCCAAAGCGGCATCGCCATTCTTGCACCTTGGCCGAGATCCATATTCCTGAAGTGGATACATCTGTCATCTCCTCCAACCCAGGCTCCAGCAACTAGTTTTGGGGTAATCCCCATAAACCATCCGTCGGAATAATTTTGTGTTGTTCCTGTCTTTCCTCCGATTTCATAACCATTCCACAAAAGTCCGTACTTATTAAGACCAAGTGCCGTTCCCCCTTTTTCTTCTGTAGCACCTTTAAGCATATGTACCATCAGATAGGCAGTTTCTTCATCAAATACCTCAACACTTTTTGGTATAAATTCCTGAAGGATATTTCCATTCTTGTCTTCAATTTTTGTAATGAAGAAAGGTTCTGTCCAAAATCCGTTGTTCACAAAAGTACTGTAAGCTCCTACAAGTTCATAAATTGAAACATCGCTTACTCCCAAGCAAAGTGCAGGTACAGGATCCAGCGGGCTGGTAATACCCATTCTCTTGGCATTGTTCACTACAACCTGTGGTCCGATTTCTTTCATCAGGTTTGCAGTGATGGAATTAATAGAATTAGCCATTGCCTTCCGAAGCGTGAACATTTCTCCAGTGAAGCCTTCTCCATTACTGTTCTGAGGCGTCCAGGTCTGGTTTACGTCCGCTGTCGGGAATGTTACAGGAAGATCTGGCAATTCATAACAAGGAGAATATCCAAGATCAATAGCAGAAGCATACACAAATGGCTTAAATGTTGAGCCAGGTTGTCTTTTACCTTGCTTTACGTGATCATATTTAAAATGCTTATGATCTATTCCTCCTACCCAAGCCTTGATGAAGCCAGAGTGTGGATCCATCGCCATGAATCCGCAATGAAGGAAATGTTTGTAATATTTGATTGAGTCTATTGGAGACATCAATGTATCTATTTCTCCATTCCAGCTGAAGATCTTCATTTTGATCGGAGTCTTCATTACTTTCATGATCTTTACAGTATCATTTCCATACCGAAGTTTTAATGCGCGATATCTATCGGATCTTTTGGCAGCTGTTTCTATAAAATTCGGAATAACTTTTCCCTGCTCATCTGCCCAGGGACTTTTGCCCTTCCAGTGTTCGAAGAACTTACGTTGCTCTTCTTTCATATGGGATGTAACTGATTCTTCAGCATATTTTTGCATCTTGGAATCAAGTGTTGTATATATTTTTAAGCCGTCTGAATATAAATCCAGACCTCTTTCTCTACACCATGGAATTAGGTATGATGTAATCAAGCTCCTGAAATATGTAGCAGAACCTTTATTATGATTTTCTACATTATAATCTAAAGTGATAGGTAATTTCTTGATTGAGTCAGCTTTTATAGAAGTCAGATATCCATATTTGGACATTTGACTGATAACAGTATTTCTTCTTGATGTAGAAGAGTCGGGGTTATATACAGGACTATAGGTTGTTGGTGCTTTAAGCAAACCTACAAGCACAGCAGCTTCTTCTACTTTAAGGCTATCCGGAGTTGTATTAAAAAAGGTTTTTGATGCTACTTCTATACCAAAGGAGTTACTTCCGAAATCCACTGTATTAAGATACATGGTCATGATTTCTTTTTTGGTATATGCTCTCTCAATTTTTACTGCAGTTATCCATTCCTTAGTTTTATCAATTACTTTTTTTAGTTTGCCTGAGCTTATTTTACCTTTATAAAGAGCCCCTCTGGTTTCAAAAAGATTTTTTGCTAACTGTTGAGACAAAGTACTTCCTCCCCCTGAATGTTTTTGGCCTAGGATAATCGTTTTGAAGAAAACTCTGCCCATTCCTCTTAAATCAATTCCGGAGTGTTCTTCAAATCTTGAATCTTCCGTAGCAGTTAAAGCATTTACAAGATTTGGAGAAAGTTTTTCAAATTCTACCGGAGTTCTGTTCTCCTTGAAATATTTTCCTAATAAAATATTATCAGCAGTGTAAAGCTCAGATGCAACTTCACTTTTGGGGTTTTCCAAAGCTTCTAGGCTTGGCATAGGACCGAAAAGTCCTAAAAAATTAATAGAAACGAAATACACATATAGTACTAAGCTTCCGGTACCGGCAATAAAGCCGATCCATATAGTTTTGATAAATGCAGATATAAAGAAATTGCTTTTGCTCATGTTTACTTCTTATAATGTTCCTCAAAGAAATTAAGGTAACTTTCAAGTTTTTTGGATCTGTTGAACAGGGAAAAATTCTCCTCTGTTATTACAAATAAGTCATATTTTAGGTTCTTGGTTTCGGATTGGAAAGGCTGAAAATTTTTAATTTGAGTGTAATATATCATTCCTCCTGATTTATCCGCAAGGGTTTTTATACTTATTAAATTAAGAGTGTCATTTAATTGGACGACTTCAGTCTGAATTTCTCCTGGCTTATAATGTTCTCCATTATATTTTGTCAGAGCATTGACAATTTTGGCATGTTTTAAATTTTTGCCGTGAACTGCCACAATAAACATGTGAGGTTTGTCTTTTATGTCAGTTTTATATTTAACCTGATCTTCGTTTAAAGATTTTCCGCCAGCAGAAGCTAGTTTTATATATTCTTCAGTCGAAGCCAGAAGCTCTTTTGCTTTGGGAAGAAGCACACTTTCTTTCTGATTCGCTATAAACTCTTCCAGCTTTCCTTTGTAAATAAGGGCATTTTTAGTCTGCCCGATGATTAAAATTTCGAGCAGTTGTAGTTTATCTTCTATATCATTTTCTTTATATGCAATCCTGATTGCTTTGATTGCAGAATCTGCATCGAAGAACCTTTCAGCTTTATAAAGATTGTAGGCATCTCTGTACAACCCGTTGATATGTTGACTGGTTTCCCTTGTTTCAGCCATATAATTAGGGTTGCGAATCAATTTGGAATATATGGAATTGGGAAACTCTTCATGCAATAAAGATGCATAGGTTTCAAACTTAGGATCTGGCTTTTCTTTATAGAGAAGATACAGAAAATATAAAACTTCAGATTTAAGTTTAGAAGTTGGGAACCTCGTTAAATGCGTCTCAAATGATTTTATAGCATTTCCTTTTTCATCAAGTTTCTGATCATAGATTTTCCCTACATTATATAATGCATTTTCAACTTTAAGGGAAGATGCAGCTTTTGCTTCATCTGAAAAAGGAATTTCTTTGTAATATTTTGTCTTATCTACCTTAGCTTCTTTTTCCTGTTTTTCCTTTGACTCAAGTGCGACAGCTGCAGAATCTATGGCTTGATTTTCCTTTTCATCCATATTATCCTGTGCAGCTTCTTTTGTGGATCGCCTCCAATTGTCTTCAAGTTTTCTTTGCCCCCAACGTTTCGCGAACTCTGTTTTTCCCCGTGTTATGGATGCCTCATTATAATAGTGCCAGGAACTTTCTCCGCCGCCAGTGGTTGAGCCTCCTCCGTTGTTATTATTGTTAGATGCATTTTTTGCTGCAAGAGCCTTTTCTCTTGCCTCTGCTTTTTTTAAATCCTCTTTTTCTTTATCGATTACTTTATCTATATGCTTGGCAAGGGTAATGCTGTCCATTGAGGCAAGTTTCAGGAGACTGTCTTCTTTCTGGATAATTCTTAATTGGGTAACAAACTCCTGAAGTACTTCCTGGCGAGCAGCAATAAGTCTATAGCGTTTGTCTTTTTTATCCATTAAAGCTATGGTGCTGTCGTAGTATAATTTGGAGGTTTCAAAATCCTGTAGCTTCTCGTAGTGAATTTCGGCAAGCATCAGATATGAAGAAGCTTTTTGATAATTATTCCCGGTGCTTGCAGCTACTGATTTTTGCAGATATTCGATGGTGCCAGGAAGATGTCCCTGTTTAAACTCAAACTTGGCCATCTCATAATAGATTTTGTCTTTATATTCCTGATTCTTTAGGTCCTTAAGGAGCTTTTTGAAATATTTTTCAATCCTTTTTTTGTCACTGGATTTTGAAAGGTTTGTTACCTGTGCCATATATAACCTTGTATAGAAGGAAAGCTCATATGGAGGGTTGTGCTTTAGAACGGCCTTATAGTTTTTATAGGAATCTTTATCGTTATTCTGTAATTGATGTATTTGTCCGATTATAAAATGCACTCTGGATTTAACATCTTTTTTCTTTATAAGAGGCCTTGCAGTTTCAAGATCTTTAAGGGCTTCTTTATACCTTTCCTGCATTATAAAATACTGAGCTCGTGTAAGGAGATACTCCCTCTGATTTGAAGAGTTCATTTTTTCCTTTTTAAGGAAGTAGTTTACACTATTTACATAGTCAAAATTTGGAGCAGTCAGAAACAGTCTCATAAGGTGAATAATTGCCTCATGTCTTGCATCAATATCTTTGCTCTTTGAATTGACATACTTGTAAGTCTCTATTGCCTGTGGCCATTCTCCTTTGTAAAATTTTACCTTTCCAACTAGAATATAGCAGTCATCAACCCATTTGCTGTTTTTGTGTTTTTGAATAGGTAAAGAGGCCTTTTTAAAAATATCTTCAAGAAGTTGTTGCTGAGCTTTCAGTTTATTGGTATCCGGCAATGCAAGAACATGAATAACTTTATTATAGTCGTCAAGCCTGGCCTCTTCAATTTTTTTATCTACCTGCTTCATCCGCTCTCTGGCCAGAAAATAAGCATTGTCGCGAGCAGTAAGGTTATGGTAGCCTTTACTCACAAAGGAATTACTTTCAGGAGAGCAAGAAATGGCTATAAAACCGACAAGCAGGCACAGTATTTTGATATGAATTGATTTCGTTTCCAAAAAAATCAAATTGTTTAATTTATATAAATTCGAATAAAATAATTATAATGTAAGCTCGTAATAATAATAATCTATATTACAATTTTGAAACATAGAAAAACACTTTCTCACTGGTTAACGAACAGATTTCTGCTAATTATCAGAAACGAAGAAAATTTTGCAGAAAAACGAACATTTAGTTTCACTTATGCGAAATTAATTGTTTTCTGCTCAATTTTTTTAATTCTGGTTTTTTCCCTGTGCTTTTATTTAAGCACAACATTATTAGCGGCATTTTTTGATCCTACGCATAAACAAATTGTATTAAATAAAAAGATCATTGCACTTTCTGCTAAAGTGGATAGTCTGACCACCGAGATGGAGCAAAAGGCAGCATTCACTGCCATTGTTCAGAGGGTTATTTCCGGAAAGGATGAAGAATTGAAGCCAGATGCTTCCAATTCAGTAAAAGCTGTTAAAGGCAATGAAATTACCCAACTGTCAACGGTAGATTCACTTTTTAGAAAAGAATTTGAGAAAAAAGAATCGAATGTTTTTTCTGTAAAAAATGTTTCTTTTGGAAAATTATCCAACTTAATACTTTTTAATCCCGTTTCGGGAATAGTAAAGTCTAAATATAGTGCAGGAAGGCAGTCGTATGAGGTAGGTTTGCTTGTTAAGCAGGGAGAGTCTGTGAAGGCAGTTGCAGACGGAACAGTCATTTTTGCCGGGTGGACAGATCAGAATGAAAATGTAGTGATCTTACAGCATGAAGATAATCTCATGACTGTATATAAAAAAAATTCAGTAGTTTTAAAGAAAGACGGAGATACGGTAAAAGCTGGAGAAGTTTTGGGGGTAGTAAGCGATCCTCAGCCCGCGGGAAATCCTAATTTCTATTTTGAGCTTTGGTATAAAGGAAAGCCGGTGAATCCGGAAAATTTCATAACATTTTAACTAAATTGCTATGTTTCAGAATAAAAAAGAAAAAAAAGAATTGGAAGAGCTGACCAATTCCAGTACAATTGTCGCTAAAGGGACAGTTCTTGAGGGAAATATTGAAACTTTCGGGAATATCAGGATAGAAGGAAAGGTAGTTGGAAATATTAAAAGTAAATCCAAGGTGGTGCTGAGCGAATCTTGTGTTGTGGAAGGAAATATCCTTGCACATACTGCAGAAGTTTCAGGAGAAGTAAGAGGTACGATTGAAATTTCAGACGTGGTTGTTATGAAGGCAACAGCATTGATTAATGGTGATCTTATTACTAATAAAATGGTAATGGAATCAGGGGCTACGTTTAACGGCCAGTGTAAAATGGGTGCTACTATAAAAGAAATTCAAATTGGAGAAGGAGAACGAATCAAACCAATCAAACAAGAAAAAACCGCTTGAGGGTTATGCTAAATATTCCAGCCTTGTGATCCAGATGATTGCAACAATGTGTCTTGGAGCCTGGGCCGGAATAAAGCTTGACGAGCATTTTCATGTTAAAAGCCAGTTGTTTACGATTTTTTTAACTATATTTTCAGTAATTGCAGCAATTTACTTGGTAATACGGGGGCTTATGAAATAACTTTGCCCCTGTGAAAAAATTTCTATTTTGCTTTATTGTCGTTTCTTTAATAATAGTTTGTTTGACTAAAATTAAAGACCCTTTACTGGTGCATCCATTTATCTGGTATAGCCAGGTGTTTTTCTTTTCTATTTTTTTTATATCGAATAGGATTTTTTCAATAGGGGCGTTAAACGGCGATAATAAAATTCATATTTTTTATCTCGTCTCCCTCACCGTAAGATTCCTTTTGTCAGTGGCTTATGTGGCAGTTGGTCTACTTAATACCGATTTTCATCCTGTCGTTTTCGCTTTAAACTTTTTTGTTTTGTATTTGTGTTATACGTGGTTTGAAATTTATTCCTTATTAAGTAACTTGCGGGCCGATTTTAAAAACAATGAAAAATCTGAGTAAAATATTCCTTATTGCATTTCTCTTTATCTCTTTGCTAAAGGGTGCTGCATATGCTAACGGACCAGTAGAATCCGGTGAAGAAAAGAAATTTAGTCCCGGCGACCTGATTATGCACCATATCCTGGATGCGCATGAATGGGAATTTGCTCATGGTCTTGCTCTTCCCCTTCCGGTTATAATTTATTCTGAAAAAGGGTTAGATGTATTTTCATCTTCTCATTTATACCACAGTCCCGACAGAACTTATAATGGCTACCACCTAAATCATCATGATAAAATTGAAGCAGTAGATAAAAGCAGAACAATCTACGATATTTCTATTACGAAGAATGTCGCTTCAATGTTTATTAGTGTTGCAATACTGGTATTAATCTTTATAGGCATTGCTAGATCTTATGGAAAAACGAAAGGTAAAGCACCTAAAGGTATCCAGTCTTTCTTTGAGCCAATAATAATGTATATCAGAGATGACATAGGCAAAGGAACTATCGGACCAAAATACGAGCGTTTTATGCCGTACCTTTTAACTGTGTTTTTCTTTATATGGTTCAATAACCTTTTAGGATTATTCCCGGGAGGAGCTAACCTTACAGGAAATATAGCAGTTACGTTTATACTTGCTTTACTTACATTTTTAGTAACCACATTAAGTGCCAATGGGAATTACTGGAAACACATACTTTGGACTCCAGGCGTACCTCTTCCATTAAGAATTATTATTCTTCCTATAGAGATTGTTGGTATGTTCACTAAGCCATTCTCTCTTATGGTCCGACTTTTTGCAAACATCACTGCGGGTCACATTATCATATTAAGTTTTATCAGCTTGATCTTTATGTTTGAGAGTTATGCTGTTGGATTTGCAAGTACAGCGTTTGCAGTATTCATGTCTATGCTTGAGCTATTTGTAGCACTATTGCAGGCTTATGTATTTACTCTTCTTTCAGCAATGTACTTTGCATCTGCTGTAGAAGAGCATCAAGATCACGATTATGATCACGGGCATTGAGATTCAAGCCTAATCTTTAATAGAGGAGTTTTTTTAGAGAGTATTTGTTTAACTATAATTATATAATCATGCTTAACACTATTTTAATGGAAGTTAGCCTTTCTCTTTTCGGTGCTGGTATCGGTGCTGGTCTTGCTGCAATAGGTGCTGCATACGGTATCGGTCGTATCGGTGGTAGCGCAGTTGAGTCTATCGCTAGACAACCACAAGAGGCTGGTAAAATTCAAACTGCTATGCTTATCGCAGCTGCTCTTATCGAGGGTGTTGCTCTTTTCGCAGTGGTAGTTTGTCTATTGATCTATCTAAAAGGTCTTGCTTAAAAACTAAACTCCTGAATACAGACATTAGGTCTGATTCAGGAGTTTGAATTTTATAGTTAAACAAAAGAGGGAAATTTCTTAAAACAACAAATATGTTAGTCCAACCTGATTTCGGTTTGTTATTTTGGCAAACAGTAACATTCCTAATAGTACTATTTATCCTGGGAAAATTTGCGTGGAAACCAATTCTTGGTGCCCTTAAAGAGCGTGAGGCGGATATTGAAGAGGCTTTATCAGCTGCTGAAAACGCTAAGGAAGAAATGAAAAGATTGCATGCTGCAAATGAAAAATTGCTTCAGGATGCAAGACTTGAAAGAGATAAGATAATAAAAGAGGCAAGTGCTGTTGCAAATTCAATTATTACGGAAGCAAAAGATAAAGCAACTGCAGAAAGCAACAGAATTGTTGAAGGAGCAAAAATAGCAATCAATAATGAGAAGCTTTCAGCATTAACAGAAGTTAAAAACCAGGCAGCTACACTTGCGATTGACATTGCAGAGAAACTTCTTAGAAAAGAGCTTTCTGATTCTAAAGCACAAAAGGAACTAGTTTCAGAATATTTGAAAGAAGCTAAATTTAACTAAGATGCACGAGTCAAGAATAGCAGCGCCATATGCAAAATCTCTTCTTGAGCTTGCTCAGGAAAAGGGAGTGCTGGAAGAGGTGCAAAAAGATATGGCAGGTTTTGCAAAAATCTGTAATGAAAATAGGCAGCTTGTAACGGTCTTGAGAAATCCGGTAATAAAGCATGGAAAAAAATTAGCAATTCTTACTGACCTTTTCAAAGGAAAAGTAAATCCTATTACTTTTTCTATTTTTCAGATATTGACAAAGAAGAACAGAGAAGCATTTTTATATGATATCGCTGTTGAATTTGGAAATCAATACAGAAAATTCAAAGGAATAGAAAAGGCTGTTCTTACCACCGCAGCCCCAATCACAGAAGAGCAAAGAGCTGCTTTTGTTAAGATGGTAGAAACTGCCAAAACTAAAAAAGTTGAGCTTGAGGAGCATATTGACGAATCAATAATGGGAGGATTTGTGCTGAATATCGGAGGCGACAAACAAGTTGATCAGTCTATCAAAACCAAGCTAGTACAATTAAAAAGTAAATTCAAAGATAATCCATTTATTTCTAAATATTAATCATGGAAGTAAGACCAGACGAGGTTTCTGCGATATTAAGAGAGCAGTTATCAAACTTCAGAACTGAAGCTGAGTTAGAAGAAGTAGGCACCGTTCTTCAGGTAGGTGACGGGGTAGCACGTATATACGGGCTGTCAAAAGCTCAATCCGGAGAGCTTCTTGAGTTTCCCAACGGATTAAGAGCATTGGTATTAAACCTTGAAGAAGACAATGTAGGAGCCGTATTATTAGGTGAATATAGTGACATTAAAGAAGGTGATACTGTAAAGCGTACAAAGCAGATTGCTTACGTTAAAGTAGGTAATGGTCTTGTTGGCCGTGTTATTGATACACTTGGAAACCCAATAGATGGTAAAGGGCCTGTAACAGGTGATTTATATGACATGCCATTGGAAAGAAAAGCTCCAGGGGTTATTTTCAGACAGCCTGTAAATGAGCCTTTACAAACTGGTATCAAAGCGATTGACTCTATGATACCTATCGGTAGAGGACAAAGAGAGCTTATCATCGGTGACAGACAGACTGGAAAAACAGCTGTTGCTATTGATACGATCCTTAACCAAAAAGAATACTATGATAAAGGTCAGCCAGTATTCTGTATATATGTTGCTATAGGTCAAAAAGCAAGTACTGTTGCTCAGGTTGTTGCTGCTCTTGAAAAAGGTGGTGCAATGGCATATACAGTAGTTGTGTCTGCTTCTGCTGCTGATCCTGCTCCAATGCAATTCTTTGCTCCATTTACTGGTGCTGCAGTTGGTGAGTTCTTCAGAGATACAGGAAGACCTGCTCTTGTTGTTTATGATGATCTTTCTAAGCAAGCAGTTGCTTACAGAGAAGTTTCTCTTCTTTTAAGAAGACCTCCGGGACGTGAGGCTTATCCAGGTGATGTGTTCTATCTACACAGCCGTTTATTGGAAAGAGCTGCTAAAATCATTGCATCTGATGATATAGCTAAAAATATGAACGACCTCCCGGATTCACTTAAAGGTATCGTTAAAGGTGGTGGTTCATTAACTGCATTACCTATCATCGAAACTCAGGCTGGTGACGTTTCTGCTTATATCCCAACAAACGTAATTTCTATTACAGACGGTCAGATATTCCTTGAAACTAACTTGTTCAACTCAGGTGTTCGTCCTGCGATCAACGTTGGTATTTCAGTATCAAGGGTAGGAGGTTCTGCTCAGATCAAATCAATGAAAAAGGTTGCTGGTACATTAAAATTAGACCAGGCTCAATTCAGAGAACTTGAGGCATTTGCTAAATTCGGTTCTGATCTTGATGCTGCTACTAAATTGATTATTGAGAGAGGTAGAAGAAACCTTGAAATATTAAAACAAGCTCAATATTCTCCTGTAGCTGTTGAGTTCCAGGTTGCAATTATCTATGTTTCTTCTAATGGTTACATCGATAACGTTCCTGTAAAAGAAGTGAAGGCTTTTGAAAATGAGTTTTCTAACTTCCTGAAAGTTTCTCATAAAGATACTCTTGACGCTATCCGTTCAGGTAAAATTGATGATTCAGTAACAGAAGTTTTAAAGAAGGTTGCTAAAGACCTTGCGAAGAAATATAATAATTAATTATGCCAAGTCTTAAAGAGGTCAGAGGAAGGATCGTTTCCATTAATTCTACGCAGCAGATTACCAAAGCCATGAAAATGGTTGCTGCTGCTAAGCTTAGAAGAGCTCAGGACAACATTATCAAAATTCGTCCTTATGCTGAAAAGCTTAATGGAATACTAAATAATATCACTGCAAGTCTTGAAGGATCTGTAGAAAATCCATACTCTGAGGTAAGAGAAGTAAAAAATGTATTGATTGTTGTCGTAACTTCTGACAGAGGTTTGGCGGGAGCTTTTAATACTAACTCAATAAAAGCTGCTCTTGCTCTTGTAAATGGAAGATACAAAGCTCAAAATGAGCTGGGAAATGTTAAATTTCTTTGTATTGGAAAAAAAGGGTTAGATACTTTTCTGAAAAGAGGAGCTAATGTAATTCCTGATTATGCAGGTATGTTTCATGACCTGAATTTCAGTACTGCCAGAAAAGCTGCCGAGTTTGCAATGGAAGGATTCCTTAATAGGGAGTATGATGAAGTTGTTATAGTTTATAATGAGTTCAAAAATGTTGCCACTCAGGTTGTGAAGGCAGAGCAATTTCTTCCTTTAGTTCAGGAAAGTACTGAAGAGCAGAAGTCTTCTAAGGACCAGGAAGTCGATTATATCTTTGAACCTTCTAAAGAGGAGATTGTAAAAGGCTTAATCCCTAAATCTTTGAAAATTCAGTTTTATAAAGCTTTATTAGAGTCTTTTGCATCTGAACATGGTGCTCGTATGACTGCAATGGATAAAGCTACTGAAAACGCCAAAGAACTATTGAAAGAGCTTCGTCTGATGTACAATAGAACAAGACAGGCGGCTATTACTAAAGAGATCCTGGAGATTGTTGCCGGAGCAGAGGCACTCTCTAAATAAATTATAATTTACATTTAAAAAAGCTCATCTAAATTGATGAGCTTTTTTGTTTTACCCGGAAAATTATTTGATACAGAGATTTTTCCATTTTATCCTTTTCTCAAATTTATTTATTAGTGTAAGTTCCATTACACTTACACTATCTACTTTTCTTATTCTCAATACTAAATTTGAGCCTCATGATATTCCTTTCTTACTTTTTATTTTTGCATCGACTTTTCTGACCTATAATGTGCATATCTGGTATAAAAAAGAAGGTGATGATCCGGAATTGCCAAGAAATATCTGGAGAAGGCGAAATTCTTTACTTACAAAAGGCATGTTTGTCTTCTTTTTGCTTGTTCTTTTTACCTCTTTATTTTTCATATCGGGTAAAGTAATTTGGTTTACTATGCACCTTGCAGTTTTTAGCCTTTTTTATTCTGCACCATTATTAAATTTTAAAAGAATTCCCTTTTTGAAGATTTTTCTTATTTCTTATGTGTGGTCTATAAGTACGGTGATCCTTCCTTCGATCAATAAAGGCTATAGTGTGCTGGATAGGGAAGTGATTGAAATTTTTGTACAGAGAATTATTTTTATCCTGGCCCTCGCTATCCCTTTTGATATCAGGGATATAGAGGTGGATAGACGGAATAACATAGATACTTTACCTACATTATTGGGTTTTGGAAGGGCAAAGCTGCTTTCTGTTATATTACTTATACTATTTATAGTGGTGGGTTGCTTTTTTTACGGTTGGGATTACACCTTTTATTCTCGTTTAGCAATTGGAATTCTGGCAGTATATTTAATAATAAAAATAAAGAGATCCAGGTCGGATCTCTATTATATGGTAGGGATAGACGGGATAATGATTCTATCTTATGTTTTTTTATCTGTTTTTAAGATCCTTTTTAACTCTGGTAATTAAAGGTTCCTTTATCAGATTTAATCGTAAGGGTTTTTCTATCACCCTTTTCAACTCGTCCTACTACTTGTGCTTCAATATTGAATGATTTTGCAATTTTAATGATATCCTGGGCATATTTATCTTCAAGATATAATTCCATTCTATGGCCCATATTGAAGACTTTATACATCTCTTTCCAGTCTGTTCCACTTTCTTTTTGTATAACCTCAAATAAAGGAGGAACAGGGAATAGATTATCTTTTACGATATGTAAGTTTTCTATGAAGTGGAGAACCTTAGTTTGTCCCCCTCCGCTGCAGTGAACAGCGCCATGAATATTTGATCTATGTTGTTTCAAAATTTCTTTCATAACAGGTGCGTAAGTCCTTGTAGGCGATAACACTAACTTACCAAGATCAACAGGTACATCTTTTATTTTGTCGGTTAGGTTTCTTGAACCAGAATATACAAGTTCAGAAGAGATTGCCTGATCAAAGCTTTCCGGGTATTTTGTAGCTAATACTTTTGAAAAGACATCATGACGTGCTGAGGTTAGCCCATTACTACCCATTCCTCCATTGTAGAATTTTTCATAAGTAGCTTGTCCATATGAAGCCATTCCTACAATGACATCTCCTTCTTTTATTCTGTCATTACTGATCACTTCACTTCTTTTCATTCTTGAAATAACCGTGCTATCAACAATCACTGTTCTTACAAGATCTCCAACATCAGCCGTTTCTCCTCCAGTGCTGTATATTTCAATCCCATTATCTCTTAGCATTTGAAGAACTTCTTCGGTACCATTGATAATTTCGGCTATTACTTCTCCCGGAATCAGGTTTTTATTTCTACCTATAGTAGATGAAAGTAATATCGTATCTAAGGCGCCGACGCACAGGAGGTCATCAATGTTCATGATTATTGCATCTTGAGCAATTCCTTTCCAGACAGATATATCCCCGGTTTCTTTCCAGTAAATATATGCGAGCGAGGACTTTGTACCGGCTCCATCAGCATGCATAACGTTGCAATATTCCTTATCTCCTCCTAAAAAATCGGGTACAATTTTGCAGAATGCTTTTGGAAACAATCCTTTATCTAATGTTTTGATAGCATTGTGTACGTCTTCTTTGGAAGAGGAAACACCTCTCTGCATGTATCTGTCGTTACTCATTTAATTGAATTTTGGAATTACAAAAATAAAAAAAGTCCCGGTTTCTGACCGGGACTTTGTAGGATTTATCTTTGGTGATTATTCTGGCTTAATTTCCTCGCTGGTGCCTGTACTATCTTCACCTTCACCTTTCATCTTTATCTTTATTGTTTCATCCCCTTCAGCCTCATCCTTTTTCTTAATCGTTATGTTAGGGTTTGTAACATTGGTAATTGTAAACTCTGTACGACGGTTTCTCTGGTGATCTTCTTCTGTCTGAGCATTTTTGACAAGAGGCTTGTCCTCTCCATAACCTTTTGGCGTAATTCTGTCTTTTGCTATGCCTTTAGAAATAATATAATCAACCGCTGATTGAGCACGTTTTTGAGAAAGTTTTCTATTGTAATCTGCAGAACCTCTTTCATCTGTATGTGAGCTTAATTCGATTTTGATTTCCGGATTATCTACTAGCAATTGTACGATTTTTAGCAATTCAAGAGCCGCATCAGGTCTAATATCCCATTTGTTAAAGTCATAGTATATATTATCAATTACGATAGTTACACCAACTTCAATTTTAGGTAATACCATTTTATATGGAATTTTTATAAAAGATTCTCCCGGACCTAGTTTCTCAAATGGTACTTTTGTTCCAACTGTTGAGAGTTCTCCATTGCTTTCCTTTAAATAACCAAATCTTGCTCCTATAATTTTGTACCTGGTTTCAGGTTCAATTTCGTAGGTAAATTTTCCTGAAGCATTAGAGGTAAGTGCTGTAATTGTATCTCCCTTCTCGCTAACCAGCTGGATTCTTGCAGAATCCAAAGGTACTTCAGTTGGATTATCTTTTGTAATCCCTACGATTAAACCATCAAGAATATAATGAGCAATTTTAATTTTAGATTTATCAAGAAACTCGTAAATGTCATCATCTCCTTTTCCATTTGGTCTGTTGGAAGAGAAATAACCTGTTAAAGTATCTTTGAATGTTATGGCAAAGTCATCATAACTCGTATTGATAGGACGACCTAAGTTCTCAATTTTAAGTTTGTGTTTGGTAGAATCTTTTCTTACTGCAAATAAATCCATACCTCCAAGTGATGGGTGGCCATCCGAAGAAAAGTAGAATATTCCTCTGGTATCTTCATATGGGAAAAGCTCATTACCTCTTGTATTTATAGGAGTTCCAAGGTTAGTTATATTTCCCCATTCTCCTTTTTCATCTTTTGTTGCCTTATAAATATCTATACCTCCGTTTGCATCACTACTTTCTCTGTTTGAGGCAAAGTAAAGTGTCTTACCATCAGCAGAAAGAGCAGGGGAAGAGTCCCATGCATCGGGATCACTTATTGGAAGTAGTTTTGGCTCAGACCATACCCCTGCTTGTAGGACTGATTCGTAAATGTCTACATCTTTTGCTCCTTTTTTGCTACCGGTATTTCCTCGAGAGAAAATCATTGTTTTGCCATCTTTGGAGAAGGTTGCAGAAGCTTCATGCGCATCTTCACTATTGATAACTTCTGGAAGTTTTCTCGCCTGGCCACTGAAATAGTCAGCACCATCAAAAATGAACTCATATAAGTCTGTAAATCCTGTACCAGTGGCAGTATGCATTTTTTGTGCATCTCTGTTAGAGGTAAAATACAGTTTGTCATTTTTGAAAGTGGGAGAATATTCTGTAAAAGATGAATTCAGCTTGTCAAGGTTTTTAACCTCGAAATAAGACTTCTTCTCGACTATGTCATTAAGGACTTTAAGGTTCTCCATCTCATTCTTTGCTCTGTTTACCAGGTCAAAGTTTTGTCCTATTTTAACATAATTTGAAAGTTGTTTAGCTGCACCAACATAATTTCCAACCGCTTTAAGAGCAAAACCGTAATAGTAATATGCTTCTTCCTGATTGGTATTATTTTCTACAGCTTTCGCATAAAAGGGTTCAGCTTCCTGCATCCTGTTGGAGCGTCTGAACGATTCTGCGATATAATAATTCGCATCTGATGGCCCTCCTTTACTTACAGATTGCTGAAAGTTTTCAATTGCAGGTTGGTATTCAGCCTGATTATAATGTTGCATCCCTTTTTTGTAGGATTTCATGGCTGAAGGAGTACAGCCTGCAAGAATTACCAGTAAACAAAAGAATTTAGAAAGATTGAGCTTCATCTTGAGTTTTTAAATAATAGTCTAAACTATGCATTGCACAAATATGCAAATCTTAAGAGAATATGCTGAATATATTTCGGCATATTCCCTTAAAAGTATCAAATTTAAAAAACTTTTTGAAAAATATAATTATTTGCCTGTCAGTTATTAAAAAAACGGGATACCCAAGAGCTTTTAGCGGGTATTTCCCAGTTCGTTTCTAATTCCTGAAGACTGGTAATTGTATTGTTATAGATTAGAGTTTCCTGTGTAATTATACCTTGCTTTACTGCAGCAGAAACTTCATTAAATTTTACAATGTGGATTGGAGATGAGGCATTTCTGATTGCCACTAGTGATCTGTCGAGTAGATTAGCGCCAGTGTGTGCAGCTATTTCTCTTATTATTACGACAGATTTATCAATTGAACAGCCACTGGCATCTGAAACACTTTCATCAACAGCTATAATAATAAATCTGTTGAATCGGATTTCAAAAGTGCCAGCCAGTTTTCTTCCATGACTTTCCCATCCTGAAACGAATGTATTTAATTTTTCAGAAATATAGCCTTGTTCTTCTAACGAAAATTCTCTGTCTGACTGATATACCCAGACTTTTGAATTTTTTGGAAAACTGGCAATTTTTGGTTGTTCTGGAATAATCATTTTATAACCCTTCGTACTTGGCAATTAATTCTGCAATATCGTAAACTTTTATATCAGATTCTTTTTCCTTGTTTTTGACTCCGTCCGATAGCATCGTCATGCAAAACGGACATGCAGCAGCTATAACTTTTGCTCCCGTTTCAATCGCTTCTTCCGTTCTTTCAATATTTATGTCTTTGAAGCCCGGTTCTGGCTCTTTGAACATTTGTGCTCCACCGGCTCCACAACACAGACCCTTTGTTCTGGACCTTTTCATTTCAACTAACTCTGCATCCAGTATCTCAAGGACTTTTCTTGGCGCTTCATAAATGTTGTTAGAGCGCCCCAGGTAACAAGAATCATGGTAAGTTATCTTTTTACCTTTAAATTCGCCACCACCCTGCAATTTTATTTTTCCTTCATTTATTAGTTGTTGCAGAAATTCAGAGTGATGAAGGACCTCATAGTTTCCACCAAGCTCTGGATATTCGTTTTTAATAGTATTAAAGCAATGAGGGCAGGCGGTTACAATTTTTTTTATGCCATACGCATTCATCACTTCAATATTGCTCACCGCCTGAACCTGAAAAAGAAATTCATTTCCGGCTCTTTTAGCAGGTTCGCCTGTGCAAGATTCTTCCGTCCCTAAAACTGCAAAGTTAACAGATAGTTTATTTAAAATTTTAACAAATGCTGCTGTAATAGATTTTGCACGTTCATCAAAGGATCCTGCACATCCTACCCAGAATAGAATTTCAGGAGTTAATCCCTTTGCTGCCAGATCGGCCATGGTTGGAACATTTATCATATTTTCACTCATATCTATGTCAACTTCAATAATTTACTGATTTAATTTTTGAACCCAGTTTAACCTGTCTGAAGGGGAAAATTTCCATGGAGCAAAGTTATTCTCAATATTGGAGAACATGCCATTCCATGAAGCCGGAGCTTGTGACTCTTCCATGATTTTGAATCTTCGGAGCTGAAGAATAATACTTACCGGATCGATATTTACTGGACAGGCTTCTACACACGCATTGCAGGTTGTGCAGGCCATAATTTCTTCAACTGTGATATAATCTCCAAGCAGAGATTTGCCATCCTGATGGTCTTTTCCCTTCTCTTCAATATTTCTTCCCACTTCCTCCAGTCTGTCTCTTGTGTCCATCATAATTTTTCTAGGACTAAGTTTTTTTCCTGTCAGGTTAGCTGGGCATTGAGAGGTGCATCTGCCGCATTCTGTGCAGCTGTAAGCTTCCATTAAATTCTTCCAAGTCAGATCCTGAACGTCTTTTGCTCCAAACCTTCCTGGCGCAGCATTGTCATTACCTGCATCGACTGGAAGATTAAGCATTAATTTAACTTCTTTAGTTACTTCAGGCATATTTGATAATCTACCTGCCGGATCAAGTTTGCTAAAATATGTATTTGGGAAAGCAATAAATATATGCAGGTGCTTGGAATCTGTAAATACATACATGGCAAAAGCAAGAATTCCGATAATATGTGCCCACCAGCCAAATCTCTCAATAAATATCAATTCTGAATTATCAAGGCCATTAAATAAAGGTTTTAGAAAGCCAGTAAAGAAAAAATCACCAGTAGCAATATAGTGTTCCGAGCCTCTGGTTTGTAGTATTCCATCTGAAGTATTCATGCTCAGAAAACAGATCATCAGGAAAATTTCAATGGAAAGAATGATGTTTGCATCAAGTTTTGGCCAACGCTTCATTTCCTCCCCGTCAAATCTTTTTACTTTGATGATGTTTCTTCTTACTAGGAAAATTGCGCAAGAGACTAATACTGAAATCGCAAGGAATTCAAATATATTGATCAGGGATGGGTATAGGCCTTTAAAGACAGGAGCGAATATTCTGTGGGTGCCAAAAAGTCCATCGATAATAATTTCAAGCACTTCAATATTTATGATTATAAAGCCGACATAAACAAAGAGGTGAAGTATTGCTGGCAGAGGTCTTTTAAACATCTTTTTTTGACCCAAAGCAACTAGAGTCATCATTTTAAGCCTTTCTCCTGGCCTATCATACCGGTTGATGTCTCTTCCCAATAAAATATTTCTTCTTATTCTCAGGATGCTTTTTGTAATGAAAAAGCCTGATGCAGAGAGCAGAAGCAAGAAAATAACCTGGGGTAAAAATTCCATAAATGAAAATATTTTAAAATTTATGTAAATATTGTTTGTTTCGTTATCAAAACCTAATATCTTTGCGCCACTTAATCGGGAACGTAGCTCAGTTGGTAGAGCAAAGGACTGAAAATCCTTGTGTCGGTGGTTCGATTCCACTCGTTCCCACTGGGGCCTCAAAAGGGCCCTTTTTTATTTTTATTAAAGTAGAATAACTATTTAAGCTAATAGGCAAATTCCGAAAAAGATTAATCGGAAAACTTTTATGTAAGGTAGATCTCATGAAGCCATTTTTTACATTTATCTGCTTATAATAAGCATAAATTAGCTTATATTTATTATAAAAAGTTATAACGATATTTTATCGGTATATGTTGAACATATCTTAATCTTTCTTATCGTTAGTACTTTTGATTTTAAAACTTGATTAGAATAATTAAAAAATACACGTGGAAACGAATTACTACACTACTATTAGCAGAATGCCCTTAGAAATTATTAAGCTAATAAGAGTGTATCAATGGCCCAAAAATTTTTTCGTGTTTTTACCCCTTTTTTTTTCAGGTAAAATCCTTGCTTTTGAAAACTTCAAAAAGGTATTGTGGGTGTTTCTTGCTTTTTGCCTTGTAGCTAGTGCAGTATATATCATTAATGATCTTTTTGATATTAAATCTGATAAAAAGCATCCGGAGAAGAGGTTCAGACCGATAGCAAGTGGTGCAATAAGTATTCCTTATGCGATTATATTATGCGGAGGGTTATTATCATTTTCAATAACAATAGCCTTGTCTCAATTTAATACTTTGATTTTATTTTTTCTCTTGGGTTATTTTCTTTTGAACATCTTATATAGTTTAAGACTGAAGAAGATAGCGATTGTTGATTTAATGGTTATTGCCATCGGTTTTATTTTAAGAGTTTTTGTAGGCGGAGTATCAATTGATACAGCATTGTCAAAGTGGCTTGTTTTAATGACATTCTTACTGGCTTTATTTTTGGGTTTTGCCAAAAGAAGGGACGATTTGCTGATTTTGGAAGAAAAAGGGAAAGCAATGAGGACCTCATTAAACGGATATAGTCTTTCGTTTGTAAATCATTCGATGGTTTTCATTTCGAGTATCATTGTTGTATGCTATTTTATGTATTCTATATCAGAGGACGTCATGCAAAGATTGGGGAATGAGTATTTTTATATTACCAGTTTCTTTGTAATTACAGGAATGCTAAGATATTTTCAAATAACCTATGTTGAAAACAACTCCGGTTCTCCAAGTAAGATCCTGCTAACAGATGAATTTACTATTATTAATTTGTTATTGTGGGGACTTTCAGTTTCTTATTTTATCTACTTTTAGCGTGCAAGGAGAAATGGAAAATAAAGTTGCTCTTTTTGACTTTGATGGCACTTTAACAAAAAAAGATACCTTGGCTGAGTTTATTAAGTATTGCCATGGAACTCCTAAATATTTTTTAGGATTGATATTGCTCTCACCTGTTATTATCATTTACAAAGCTGGCCTTTTATCAAATAGTGTTGCCAAGAGAGCCATTTTATCTTATTTTTTTAAAGGGTGGGAAATTGATGTATTTCAAAGAAAAGGGGAGGAGTTTGCCAAAAAAATAATTCCAGCTCTGTTAAAGAAAGAAGGTATTGAAAGATTGAACTGGCATTTAAGTCAAGGACATCGGGTTATTATTATAACAGCTTCAGTGGAAAACTGGATTATAGCTTGGACAAATGATTTAGGTGTAGAACTTGTTGGTACAAAATTAGAAGTTAGTGGCAATAAGTTAACAGGTCATTATATGTTAGGAAATTGCCATGGGCTAGAGAAAGTCAAAAGACTTAAAGAACTGGATATTTTTAATGCTTCCAATTATACATATGGATATGGAGATACGAAAGGGGATATCCCCTTTCTGAATTTATCCGATGAAGCTTATTACAAGGTATTTAAGTCCTAATTTTCAAAATTATAATATCCCCAACCATCATTGAAATTAATGTTTTTAATTTGTGTGCTTAACCTTATTGAATCAGGAAGCATGTTTAACTTAAGAAAATGAAATATTAATTTTCTCGGTTTTCCTTCATTAGTAGAATATATAACGGGACTATTATCTTCTGAGACGAAACTAGAATGGAGTGTTTTGATTATAAATACATCCGGATCGGGATTGTAAAGCCATGGGAAGTTATCCATTACAGTAATAGCAAGATTGTTATGATTTCCAGTCATATAACCTTTAAAATTAAATTCTCCTGCGTTCAACAGATTAAATGCATTATAAACGAATAAAATCTGTAAAAGAATCAGTGGTTGTATAATTTTCATATTCCAACCATTATCAAAGTCAAAATTCATTACTGCATATAGGAGGAAGGGTATAGAACACCATGTAGCATATCTTGCAATGTTAGCACCTCCAAGAAAAGTGACAATAGTAATGAAGGAATAAACAACGAGAGGTACTATCAAAATAAACAGCATGTCATTCTGCCATTTTTTGGTTAAATTTTTAATTAATAAAAATATTGACAAGAAAAAAAGGAGAGGAAATGCAAGGAATAGTCCCTGATTTAAGTCAAAGAAAAAATTGAGGTAACGTGAAAAGTTATTTAAATTAGGTTTTAAATAGCCCTGATGCATTATTAGATTGGGTATTTTAAAATAGTATAAGTAAAATGCTGTTGGCAGAGCAGAAAGTGATCCAATAAGGAATAGTTTTAGAAAATTCTTATAAGAAGGCCCTTTTTCTTGTAAAAAACTCAGACAAACAGGTGCGGCAAATAAGATAATCGGAGGATTTTGTAAACTGGCTAAAACTATAAAAAAAAAAGAGAGAAGAAACTTTTTTTCATAATATAAAAGAATACCCAGAAATAGTAAACTCATTGAAAAAATTTCAGGACCAGGAAATGGGATATACCAAAGTGTTGATGAGAATAAAAAAAATATTGAAGCAAACATCCTTTTCTTTTCATTTATTCTTGAATAAAAAAGAGTGTACAGAAGGACTCCAAATACAATGAAGAAGTTTGTTATTTGGATGGACTTGAATCCATTGAAGCCGAATAACGATTGTACTGCACTTACAGGGACATTGATTAAAGGATAAAACCAAAAATGATATGAAATTTTTTCACCATCCAGGGCTGTATAATAGGCTGAGGAAGTAGACAAAAATTCCTTGTTGGTGAATAGGTTTTTGATGCCATCATTAATTTGTATTAACCAACCATTTCCGGGATAAAATTTTACTGCCATCGCATTATACGAGTCCAAATCCTCAATCCTTAAGTCAAAACTATAATGATTTTTGAAAGACTCTGTCATCAGAAAATATTCAAACATATCTCCACCAAACATAGGCTCGACAAAAAATGATAATCTGATAAAAAAGAAAATAGCGACTATTGCAAAAATGCTTATTTTAATTTTCTGATATTTTGAAATATTGTCCAACATTTTTTAATGACTTAAATGCTTCAATTTTATTACTTCTTTCTCGGTCAAATGTCTCCAATGACCACGTGGCAAATCTCTTTTAGTTAATCCGGCATACATAACTCTATCAAGGCGGGTCACTTCATATCCCAAATGTTCGAACATCCTTCTGACTAACCTGTTTCTGCCTTCGTGTACCTGTATTCCTACTACCCATCCATCTGGGGTGACAAACTCAAGCTGGTCAGGTTTAATAGGACCATCTTCAAGTGTAATTCCATTCTTTAATCTCGCAAAGTCTTCATGACTCATAGGCTTGCTCAACTCAGCCTGGTAAAGTTTTTTTGTTCTGTTAGATGGGTGCATTAATTTTTCTGCAAGTTCTCCATCGTTAGTGAAAAGTAATAAGCCAGTAGTGTTCCTGTCAAGTCTTCCCACGGGATAGATTCTTTCAGGGCCAACGTTTTTCACAAGGTCCATCACTGTTTTGCGCTCATTTTCATCATCAGTAGTAGTGATGAAATCTTTAGGTTTGTTTATGAGCACATATACAAGCTTTTCAGGTGAAAGTATTTTGCTGCCATACTTTACAGTATCGCCTTTTTTAACCTTATAGCCCATTTCAGTCACGACTTTGCCGTTGACTTTGATAAGTCCATCGGAAATAAGAACATCAGCCTCTCTTCTTGAGCATACACCTGCATTAGAGATGTATCGGTTTAGTCTTATTTCATCAGAAGATGTTTTGTTTCTTGTACCAGATTTCTTTCCTTCAGATTTTTTGAAATTTTTTGAGCTGATTTCTTCAGACAGGTTTTCGAAATCACTGAATTCGTCAAAGCCTTCGAGTTCTTCGTCCTTAGGTTTTGAGAATGTCTTTTTGAATGATGGTTTTTCTGAAGAGTTTTTTAATCCGGCCTTTTTGAAAGGTTTCTCATTGCGATCTCCAAAGCTTTTTCTTTTATCAGGACTTGATTTTGAAAAAGAACTTTTAGGTTCTGTATCGTCAAATTTTTTAAAACCTGTCTTTTTGAAAGGTCTTTCTTCCTGTTTTTCGGATCCTTTTTTCCAATCCTGTTTAGGTTTTGAAAAGGATTTTCCAGACCGCGTATCTTCACTTTTGCCTCTTGGCTTGCCACGAAATGATTTTTCGTCGGAAGATGATCTTTTTTTGCTATCAAAAGCAGAGCCTGATTTCCTCCCTCTTTTTTGATCTCTCTCTCTGTCAGTGTTATCGGAAGGTTTGGCTTTTTGATCTTCGCCAAATTTCTTTCTTACAAATTTATTTTTTTTATTTTCAGCATCACGCGAAGATGATTCTGTTTTAAAATCTCTTCCTCGTCCTGATCCGGAAAAGGAGTTTGACTTTTTGCCATCAGAGGGTTTTCTTCCTTTAAATTCGGAGGATTTTTCAGGTTTACCCGAATCTCCCTGAGAATCAAATTTCCTTCTTGGTTTTCCGGCTGGTACACGACCTGCTGGTGTTTTCTTCGCTCCAAAAGATGATTTCCTGGCAGGGCGAGCTTCGCCCGATGCCCCATCTTTCTTTGGGGTAGAAGATTTTTTTGAAGAAAATTTAGAAGCCTTGTCTCTATCCGAAGCCCCTCTTCCTTTCCTCTGAGGTTGGTCTTTTTTCATAATTCTTTAATGTTAGTATCAAAGTTCATAAAAAAATAATCAGGAAATGATTTCCTGATTAAATTAATATAAATAATTTTTTAGTTAAGTGGGAATCTTATTCCTCTGGTTCTTCAGAGGTTTGACTTTCTGAGGAAAAATCTTCTTCTGTCTGGGAATTGGTCTCAGAAGAAAGGTCTCCGAAAGTATCCTTGGTGTCGTTTTCCTGATTTTGAGTTTCCGTGTTAATATTCTCCTGAGTATTGAACTCCATTTCTTCTAACTCAGCGGCAATAATTTCATGTTCTTTTTCTACTTCGTCGCCAATCTCATTTTCGTCTTTGGAGAAATCTTTTGGCATTGGGAGGTCTTTAAGACTATTTATACCAAAATATTCCATAAACTTTGCAGTAGTGCCATAGAGGATCGGTCTGCCTACTCCATCAGATTTACCTTGAATTTCAACAAGCTCCTTTTCCAGCAACTTTTGAATAGCATAGTCGCAGTTTACACCTCTTATCTGCTCTATCTGATGTTTCGTAATTGGTTGCTTGTAAGCTATAATTGCACAAGTTTCTAGAGCAGAAGTAGATAATCTTTTTTTAGATTTTTGCTTGAGCAAAATACTAATACTGGATTGATATGCAGGTTTTGTAAGAAACTGATATCCTCCTCCCATAGAAAAAACTTTGAATGGGTAATTATCATCTTCATACTTCTGAAGTAGCTTCTCCAAAGAAGCCTGAATATCTTCAATCGGAACCTCAGCCTCAAACATTTCAGATAGGCAGGTTCTTATATCTTCCGGCTTTATAGGATCCGGAGAACAAAAGATTAAACTCTCAATATGATGTTGAAGGAAATCCAAATTAGTCTTTTCTGTTAAGTTTTGCCTCTATCGAATGCTGTGTGTGAGGAACTGCACGAAGACGTTCTTTGGGGATAAGTTTTCCTGAATCGACACAGATACCATAGGTCCCGTTTTTAATTCTGGCCATGGCATTCTCAAGCTGCTGAATAAATTTTTGTTGCCTAGCAGCAAGCTGTGTGAAGCTTTCTTTTTCGGCTGTATCAGCACCATCTTCAAGCAGTTTTAAAGTACCTGCTGTATTGTCGGTTCCGGAATCATTTCTTCTGCTCAGAGTTTCCTTAATGTAATTTAATTCTTTTCTGGCTCTATCCAGCTTGTCAGCTATAAGCTGCTCAAACTCCTTTAGTTCTTCATCGGAGTATCTGAGTTTTTCTTCTGCCATAACGCGGATTTATTTTAAATTAAAAAAACGGGACGAAAAGTTTACCACTTTTTTGTTGAGAAACGGAAATCCCTGATTTTTGGTGCAAATTTAGTATAAAAAATGGTTTTGCTGGGAAAGATCCAACAAATAATTGTTAAAGCTTTTGCATTCAACGAGTTAAAAAAAGATAATTATTTAAAATTTCCCTTAAAAGAAAATTATTTGAAATTGTAATTATGTTTTACCGCTTTTATGCGGGAAATAATTGATTGCCTGTCCATCTCAATATGATGCTTCATACGAAGGTAGCGGTCTATTACATCCACTTCTTTGTTTTTTTCCATACAGGAAGAAATTATGTCATTTACCAGGCATCTCATAGGGCAATATTTAACAATAATACTCTGAACTTCAATATGATAATATAACCGCCTTCTTAAACTTTTGTTTTTCTCCGTTCAGACGAAAAATCTCAAACATGATCATGTAAATTCCAATATCTGCTTTTCGATCATCATCAGCAATGCCATCCCATTGGAAAAAACCTTCGTTCCCCAATAGTTGATTGGAAGCAATCTTTTTTATCTCTCTTCCTTGTCCATCAAAGACTGTGATGGTCGCAATTTCACCAGGATTATCAAGTTGGTAGGTCAATAAAGCAAAGTCATTTTTACCGTCACCATTAGGAGAAAACTTTAAAGGTTGCACTGAAAAAGAATTTTCAATGGTTTCAAATTCAAAATGCTGGCTATTGAGATATCCTGGAGTTGCTCCAATTGCTGATGCTGCTGAATGCCAGTTGGAAATATCTGAAGCCGGATTGGTAAAAGAAATCCTTTCCAGGCTTATACCTTCAGACTCTTTGAGGATCTTGTGATGCATTTTTTCAGTATAACTGAAACTATCAAATAACTCACCAGATGGGCTTAACAAACTAATGTTTCCAGAGTCATCATTCAAAGATGGCATTGAACTCATTTTTATAAAATTTTTGAATTCACCCATGGGATACTGATTTATCAAAGCCTGAGGATCGGAAGTCAATACCAGGTACTGTCTGGGCTGCAGAACTAGTGGGTTTGTTGAAATTAAATTAGTAGTAGAGTTCTTATTTTCTGCATTGGATATTCTCCAGTTTTTTAGATCAATGAAATGGTCTGAATTGCTATAAATTTCAACAAAATCAACTCCGCCAGGAAGTGGATTAAAGAGGATTTCATTGATTAGAAGTTCGCCATTTACAGGTATTTCAGGTAATGCAAATGGGTTTTGATTTTCCTGTATATAGTTTCCATTACAATCTTTTACTCCGCTTATTGATATCTGATATAAGGTACTTCCCTTTATAGCATTTGTGAGGGCAATCAGAATACTTTTATTCCCTTTATAAATAACATTTTCAATCTCGACTTTAGGGGATATAGTTATGTTTTCCTCACTGATTTCTGCAGAAATATCAAGCTTTTCATCTAAGACAATAAGTATATTGAATGTATCCAGTAGTTGTAAGTCTTTAATTTTCGGGCCTTGCAAATCAGGTTTTATTGAATTCACTGAATTTTCATAACCTGGTGTACCACCTTTTGAAGCAATGGATCCATCCCAGTTATCACTCTCTCCACATGGGTTTGAAGGATCTATCATTTCTAAAGCAATCCCTCCTTCAGCATTTAATCTGTTTGTAAACCAGTCCGACGAATAATTGACAGAATGAATAATTTTACCTGAAGGATCTTTGAGAATGAGAGAATCCGATGAATTGTTCAATGAGGGCCAGGGCGTGATGCCGAGGACTTTGCCCAAAGGCTTGAATTCAGCATTTGAAGCGGATGGGCATATAATGAGATATGATTTGGGAAATAGCTCAAATGATGACAATACTGCAGAAACAGAAGGATCAGAAAATCGCCAATTAGCAAGATTGATTGTGTCTTCGGAAGTGTTGTACAATTCGATGTATTCTTCTTCAGGAAGTCCATGGCTGGGAGTGGGGTCGGAATAAATTTCTGTAATCAGTATGGATCCTGGGTTTATTTCAGGTTGGTAATTAAATTCTAAAGATTCTTTCAGGGTTTCTGCCAAGTAAAAATCCTGTATACCATCCAAGACAAGTTTATTTTTCCCTTTCCTCAATGGGACTTCTGAAGTTAGAATCAAAATGGAGTCATTGACATAAGAGAGATCCTTAATATAAGAATCGTTAATAGTTATGGTATGAGTTTTAACCTCCGGGGAAATTCTTTTGTTGAATTGAATAACAATGTTGGCAGCATTAGGAGCTTTTATATCAATTATTGAGAGAGGTGCACTATTAATTGCAAAGTCATCAAAATAAAAGTCTTTATTTCTGGTTGAGCTATGAATACAGACTACCCCAAAATAAGCTCCGGTTTTGTAGGTTGAATCAATATATGTGAGTTCGGGTGAAAAATTGAATCCACCTGATGTGTCAGAAAAGACTTTCCAATTATGCTTAAGATCTCTGGTAACTTTGATTCTTACAGTATTATTGTTTTTACCGACTCTTCCAGGTATACCGCCAGTGAGCTTTACTGAGGCCGATCCATCTTGTCTGTGCAAATCAATTGCGTCTGAGCTTCCACTTGATCCACCGATTTTCAGAAAATATCCTTGTAGTGAATTTATCAGGTCAGGAGAGGAGCTTGTTAAATAAACCCTGGCAAAATTACTGCTACTGGGATTAAATGGCATTTTTACTAAAAACTGCCATTCCACATTGGTGATCAGATTATTCGCAGTAGAAAGGTAGATTTCCTCGCTTTCTGGTTTTCCGGAACTTTGAAGCTGATGATCTGTATTTATGAAAAATAAAGCAGTGTCCCCAGCCCAATTGGGCAATGAGTGGAAATTGCTATCAGAGAAAGAGTCATTAAACTGCGCAAAACTCTGAATATAAGAAAATAAAAAAAGTAAGAAATAGCTGGTTTTCACATGATAAAAATAATAATAAATTGATTAATTTTGTCCCCCGAATAAAAATTCATTAAAAACAATACAAAAATGAAAATTGCAGTAGTAGGCGCTACCGGCTTAGTTGGTGGACAAATTTTAAAAGTGCTGGAGGAGAGAAATCTTCCTGTAACAGAACTATTACCTGTTGCTTCTGAAAAATCTGTTGGAAAAGAAATCATTTTCAAGGGTAAACCATATAAGGTGGTTGATGCAGCCACTGCAATCAGTAAGAAACCTCACTTCGCAATATTTTCCGCAGGTGGAAGTACTTCTTTGGAACTTGCTCCAAAATTTGCTGAAGCTGGTATCATTGTAATTGATAACTCTTCGGCATGGAGAATGGATCCTACAAAGAAACTTGTAGTTCCGGAAATCAATGCAAACACATTGACAAAGGATGACAAGATCATTGCAAATCCAAACTGTTCTACTATTCAGATGGTAGTTGCATTGAATCCTTTGCACAAAAAATATAAAATCAAAAGAATTGTAGTTTCTACTTACCAGTCTGTAACAGGAACAGGTAAGAAAGCAGTTGACCAGTTAATGAACGAAAGAAAAGGAGTTGATGGTCCAATGGCTTATGCATATCCGATTGACCTAAATGTAATACCTCACATTGATGTGTTTACAGAAAATGGATATACAAAAGAGGAGATGAAAATGATCAAAGAAACTAAAAAGATCATGGGAGACGACTCAATAAAAGTAACTGCGACTACAGTAAGGATCCCTGTAATGGGAGGGCATTCTGAGTCAGTGAATGTTGAATTCGAAAATGAATTTGATCTGGAAGAAGTTAAGAAAATTCTTGGAAGTGCTGAAGGCGTTATTTTGGAAGATGATGTTGCAAATCTGAAATACCCAATGCCAATGAATGCTCATAACCGTGATGAAGTATTTGTTGGAAGACTTAGAAGAGATGAAACTCAGCCTAAAACTCTTAACATGTGGATCGTAGCAGACAACCTAAGAAAAGGCGCCGCAACGAATGCTATTCAGATTGCAGAGTACCTGCTTAAAAATAAGGTTGTAGTTGCTTAATGCAATAATTAGGACCACCATTAGAAATAAAAGGGGGCTGACTTAAATATGTCGGTCCCCTTTATCTTTTAAATGGAGTCTAACGTTATGCCTGAACATTTGATTATTGGAAATAACTGCAATGCTGACTTCTGGAAATACTGATTATCAAACTTCATGAATTATTAAAGCGAAAGCTGTAGGAAACTAAAAATTAAAACATTTAGTGTGCTTTAGTAAAGAATTTATGGAGAAAAAAATTACTTTTACCTTTCGTAATTGAAAAAATTGCCTGATGTGGTCTACAGATTATTTCAGGGTTTCCTTTATTTAAAATACTTATAGAATGATGACACTTAGGTCAATGACCGGCTTTGGAATGGTAAAGTCGGATGCTGAAAATCTTGAAATTAAAGTGGAAATTAAATCTTTGAATTCCAAATTTTTGGATTTGGGACTTAGGCTTCCAAAAGAATATCAGGATAAAGAAATGGAAATCCGAAATATGGTGAGCAATACACTTGAAAGGGGAAAGATCAGCATTTCTATGGATGTGCAGACAAAAGTTGACTCCAAGCCAAGAGTTTCCATAAATAAAGAGCTTGTTAAAAAATATTATGAGGATTTAGTAGAAACGGCTGCTTTTGTAGGAACCAAAGAAACTGATCTTTTCAAAATTGCTTTAACAATGCCCAAAGCAGTGAATCAGGATTTGGATAATGAAGATAATTCTAAAGAGTGGGAAGTGATAGCTTCCGTTATTAGCAAAGCCATTGATCAATGTGATAAATTCCGATTGGCAGAGGGAGCTGCATTGGGTGAAAAATTAAAAAGCTATATCATGCGGATTAAAGAATTACTTGAGCGAGTATCAGAATTCGATCCTCAGAGAATTCAGATGATACGCGAAAGGATTAAAGCGCATTTTGTAGAGTTTGGCAATGAACAAATGGACAAAAACAGATTTGAGCAAGAGCTGATTTATTATATTGAGAAACTTGACATCACTGAAGAGAAAGTCAGACTGAACAATCACCTTGATTTTTTCCTGGAAAATATGAAAGTAGATAAGAGCGGGAAGAAACTTGGCTTTATAAGTCAGGAGATAGGCAGGGAAATAAACACAATTGGCTCCAAAGCCAATGATGCAAATATTCAGAAGTTAGTAGTGGAAATGAAGGAAGAGCTGGAGAAAATTAAGGAACAATCCCTTAATATCCTTTAACGTCGATTTACTTTTTACCGTCCCAGAATACCGAGGTGAAAATCAGGATCATTCCTATGTTGGTGTTTAACAGCTTGTTACCCATAGTGTATTTGAAATAGTCGGCGGGGAAAAGTGTAAACCAAGTAGCAGCCACAAGACAGATGAGGGTAAGGCCAAAAAGGTAATTAAATACCCTCATCAGTTTTATATTATTTGTAAAAAGTACGATACAAGCAATCAGGCCAGCATCAATATAAAACATATTTGATACAAGAGATTTGCTTAGCAGATCTGCGTTTAAGGGATAATATTGTACTGCCAGACCAATCAAAACGAAAGTAGGACCCAGAACTTTAAGCAGAAATGCGTTCATTCTTAATTCTATTGCTGTCATTTAAATTTTCTTTACAAAGTTTGTAATTAGACTGAAGACCTCTTTAAATCTTGTAAGAGGTAAAGTTTCCGGTCTGTCCATTACATCATGGTATGCACTTATGCCACCAAGGGTATAAAAGAAGAAAGCTGGTACTCCCTTTTCTGAGAAAAAGAAATGATCGGAGTTTGCTGCCGGACCTCTTCTTTTTATCGCAGGAAGTAGCTTCAGGGTTTCGTTTATTTCCATTAATTTATTGTATTCTTCCGGGTGAAGTGTGGCATTTACCACCGTCATACCGTCATCCCCTGTTCCGAGTAAGTCTAAATTGATCATAAATTTTATCTTATTCAATGGAAACAAAGGGTTTTCGGTGAAAAATCTTGACCCTATCAGACCAATTTCCTCTGCTCCGAAAGCCATAAATACTATTGTAAATTTGGGTGTATTCTCTTTTTGAGAATAGTATTTTACCAATTCCAGTAGCATTGAAACTCCGCTTGCATTGTCATTCGCTCCGGGAAAGTATACTTTTTTGCCCATTGTACCTAAATGATCGTAATGAGCAGAAATAATAATAACAGAATCGGATTTACTTGTACCTTCTACAAATCCGATTACGTTTTGTGAACTGTAGTTTTTCTTCAAAGTAGCGTCTAACTGAAATTTGACTTTTTTAACACTATCTGGAAATGCACTCTTGGCTACCTGAAAAAATGGATTACTGAATTGTTTCTGAGATAATGAAGCTGTAAGTTTTTTATCATGGAGTTCTATAATACATTTCCCTTCATGTATCTTATCCAGAATTTCAGATTTTTCTATCAGTTTATTATAAAATTTAACATCGTAGATAACCGCTTTGTTTTTGGTTTTCGCTGATAAAAAGGACTTTAGTGCATTGTCATTATAAAACACCATTGTGTCAAGATATAATGCCTTCACATTTCCATGCCCCCCTTTTGAAATACAATTGGCGATATAATCTTTTCCTGTAACTAATTTTTTCTTATCTGCCTGCAATGAAATTCGCCCTTCAAAGCAATTGACATCATATTGGAAGGTTTGGAAATAATTATCTCGGATTGCTTTAAGTCCTGACTTTTGAAATTCTGTTTTAATAAAATTGGCTGCAGTTTTGGCTCCATCGAAATTTGCTCCCCTGCCATACATAGATGGACTACATAGAGTATCAAGATAATATCTGACTCTGGGGATATCCTGAGAAAAACAGTTATGGGCGGTAAGAGCAGCAATAGCCAGAAAGAATGCCAAATTCTTTGTCATATACAACATATAATTAGTTGGAATATAATAAATGAAGGGTGAAGATAAAATGTTATTTCCCCTAAACTTTTTCAGCGGAAGATTTTTTCTTGATAAAAATAAGTGGAAAAAAAGTACCAGCAGTGTTTGCTACAATATCAAGAAGATCAAAATTTCTATCAGGGACAAAATATTGGAGGCATTCCAAGGTAAAACCATAAAGGAAACTAATTAAGAATGCCTTTCTTATTGTATTAATTTTTAAGGCCGGATAGGAGGTCTGTATGTTAAAGCTTTTCACCAACAGCCAGCTCAAAACAAAAAATAAGGTAAAATGAACCAGCTTGTCAATTTGGAAAAGGCTGGAAAATGAAAACTGGGGAATTGCTTTACCTGACATGAGGTAGAGTACTAAAATTATAAGCACCCATGTCCAGGTAAAGACAATTGTAAATTTTTTATTCATACTGGGTATTAAACTCCAATCAACTTTTTATATGCTGCGGCATCTAATAATCCGCTTAGTTGATCTGGGTTTTTAATATTGATTTTAATAACCCATCCTTTTCCGTAAGGGTCGCTGTTTACAAGCTCAGGACTTGACTCCAGATTTTTGTTAAACTCAACGATTTCAGATGTAACTGGCATGAAAAGATCTGAAACGGTTTTTACAGCTTCTACTGTTCCGAAAACTTCACCTGCATTTACTGTTTCACCCACAGAATCAATATCGAAATAAA
This sequence comes from Sporocytophaga myxococcoides DSM 11118, assembly GCF_000426725.1. Lineage (NCBI taxonomy): Bacteria > Pseudomonadati > Bacteroidota > Cytophagia > Cytophagales > Cytophagaceae > Sporocytophaga > Sporocytophaga myxococcoides. Next base: position 85,679 of record NZ_KE384560.1, read on the forward strand.
CAATATCTCCCAATTCATTCTGAGCAAAGTCTGTGATACCAACTATAGCAGTATTGCCTTCTATTTTGATCCACTCGTGTTCTTGTGTATACTTTAATTCTTCCGGAAAATTCATTTTGTCTAAATTTTTAATTTCTGTCCAAAAATACACTTTTTTTTAAATTGAAGAACATTATGACAACGTGAACCTTAATTGAACACCAAAAGATGTCGTCGCTCTTCTATATGAACTTGAAATTCTTGGGGTATTGATCGTCCTTTCAAAGTAGAATAGTAGGTTAACTCTTGTATTTACCACATAACTGATGGTAGGTCTTAACTGGAAATTAAGGTTACCGTTTGTTACAACAGCAGGATCTCCGATTTTTCTCTGAACGGTTTTCATATCACTGACAGTGACATCTAATTTTACATTTAGCTCATTCTTCAATGGAGGAATTTCCCTGCCCTGCCATTTGAAAGGGAACTTGAATCCTGTTTTGGCTACTCCGATTCCCAGTACAAGATCATTTTTATTGTTTTCTTGGATCTGAGCATTTGACATGCTCAATGCAAGTCTTCTGTCTTTTCTGTATTCTACCTTATAGGTCATTTTCCCCTTAGTCCGAACGTTAATACCAACCAAAGGAGCAAATGTTTCCTGAATAACCACCTGGTCTACTACATAAACAGGAACGAGTTTATTATCTATTATAGAAGAAGGCGGAGCATTTTCAATGTCAGTATTAGGGTTTATTTCTTTGGAGCCATATGCAAGTGACGAAGTAAAACTTGATACACTGTACTTGCTCGTATATCCATGAGAAATGATTACACTTGGGAATAGCTTTTTAATTGCATCAAGTCTTGTTAATCCTGAAAAGTCAACTCTCCAGTTTGGTAGCGGAATTTTAGGGAATGAAGACAAGCTCACTTTAGACGCATCTTTGCCGGAGTATGCAGCTATAAATGCAGGAATGAGTACCTCTTGAGAATTTAAGCTATAGGCAGTATCCTTTGGGTTTGAATATTGATGCCTTGCAAAAATAACTCTTCTGTTTTCAACAAACTGATCAAAGGTTTTTGAAGAATATTTGCCTCCACTTCCTTTTCCCTGAAAGGCAGTCGCAATGCTTATGAAAGTTACTTCATAACGCCCGTTTCTGTAAGGGTTATCGGAAACGAAATTGGTACTATTAGGAAGAGAATCCACTCTAAAGAATTCTTTATAATCGCTGGCTTTGGTCCTTGATGCTTCAATCTGAATCCTCAAATCTTTAACAGGCTCCAGAGCGGTTCTTAGATTGATGGTCTCCGTTTTTACCTGCGTGAGCGGTGTTGTCACATTTCTGAAGTAAGCATTTTTTGTAATGTATCCTTTCTCAGAAAACTCTCTCTTAAACTTCTGAAGATCCTGGTCTCCCAGGATAAATGGAAGCATTGAGCTAACATCAACACCTTCACCTATTCCAAAGAAGTTTGGTTTAGGCATATACCCTGGCATTAAAATTCCCTGTGTTAAGTTGTAAGTAAAATTTACAGTTTTAATGCTAATAAGAGCTTTAGTCACAGCCTTCAGCCCTTTCATCTCAGGTTTGGGAAGTCTTTGGGTTGTATCTTTTTTGAGTTCTGGTTTAGGCAGCTTTTTTGGTGGTGGGCTGTTTAATTCTCTCAGGAATTTAACTCTATTGTATATTTTCTCCAGGTTTATTTTTCCGTTTACCCCAATAGTACGCTCATTTCTTATAGAGTTTCCAAGTGTGTCTCTTTGATATAAGGCTCCGGAGTTCCAGGTATAGCCAGCTGTATAGCGTAGATCTGCACCAACCCAATCAGTAATGGGAAGCTTATCAAATGGCACTTTGTAATTTGCCCCGAGAGATTGATTGTAATCTTTCATACGGCCGAAATTTCTCAGATTTCTCCATATTGTATCTCTGTTTTCCCTGGAATCAGGGGAGTATTTCGCCGTTTCATCAATTATAGCATAAGCATTAGCTGAATAGTCTACAGATAAGCTTTTGGTTAAATTCCATACAAGTCCGTATACTCTGTTGAAGTTGAACATCTTTTCGTAGTATGGAGATGATAGAATCCCATAAATTGGACTTGCTTCATAGAATACCGTAGTCTTTGTCCTTCTGTCAAGATCTCCTCTGAAAGAGATAGTAGTTGGTACAAAATTGAAGTTTATATCCTTTATAAGTTTCAGATATTTTTTATCAAAAGCCTTTACATTTTTAAAAGGCTCAAATGGTTTTGCCTGGCTGGTAAAGTTATATCCAAGTCCCACCTTATACATTTTTATGGTAGAGTCTTGCACTGTAGAACTCGTTCTCTTGATATCACTATAGCCCAATGTAAGAGCAAGATTTTCTACATCCCAGAGATGGCTTTTGGCATCTTTTTTGGTCTTTACTTTTTGTATGTTGGTTAAGTTAATAGCCCTCCTTGTTGTCTGGGTAAGTATTAGATTTTTGTACGCATCTCGCTCCGCATTAGTACCAAAGCGGGTGAGGGAGGTCTTCATAAGTACGTCCGGATCAAGGGGATCGTATTTAGGAGAGATAACCTCTCTGTCGTAGCCTAGAAACAAAGGAAGACGAAGACCGAGTTTTTGCGGTAAAAACTTGTCAAGACTGATATTACTCTGGATACCCCATTGCAATGTATTATTACGCTCTCTTTGAGAAACCTTTTGCTCAAGGGTTCCAAACCCAGCTGACGTATATCTTAATGATCCTGAAACGGTGGCAAGATCGGCAAGCTTAACGTTTGCTCTTGCAGTAGCAGCCCAACCCGGACTTTCCTGAAAGTTCGTTGCTCTTAACTCATCAACCCAGATACATGCAGATTTCGGCTGTCCGTCCTTACTATATGGATTTCGCATACCTATCATGATTGTCTGAACAGAGCTTATGTCTGGCCTTCCGACAACAGTGATCTTTCTCCCATTGACAGTTTGAGAGAATGGACTGCTCAGGATCCTTCCTGATTTATCTCCCAAAACTTTAACGTCTATAAGATCTGCAATTCGTAGGTCTAGCTCGTTTTCAGGTCTCCAGATTTGGTTGACATCTCTGCTGCCTTGCGGTGTAAAGAATAGAGGAATAGAAACTTCGTAGTAGTTTTCTTTAAAATCTGTACCAATGCGGACAAAAGCTTCAAGTTGCCCATCTTTTGTATTGATATCCTCAGTTTCTGCGTGAACAAACATTCTGAGATTTTTGTAATTCAAAAGATCCAGGTTGATGATCTTATATGCTGCACCTGCTTTTTTATCCGGAATATCCTCTGCACAAATTCTCAGAGATTGTTCATTCAACCTTCTGTTGTTCTGAGCTGTAGCATCCTGATCTCTTGAGAACCCAGGAGGTAGTACATAGGGAATTTTATTCCCTTCCACCTTACCGTTTTCTTCAATGCTGACAGTTGATATATTAACAGGAGTTACTGAAGGTTCAAGAAACTCTCCTGTATTTTCATAAAGAGGTTCATTAAATGCTCTCCACTGACTTGCTACAAGCTGAAGTTTTACAAATCTCATTACAACAGGATCTTCGAATCCGGTAACATACATTCTCATAAATTTAATGGTTTTAAAACCATTAATATTTCCGACAATTGAGTCTGGCTCTCTGATAGGAATCCTGAACTGGTACCAGGTAACGCCGCTATCTCCTGTTACTTTATCTACCACGTGGTTTTTACCAATTGCAAAATCATTTTCATTAATGTTGATTTTGTATTCGTAATATTCATCAAGGTCGTTGATAGTGTTGTCCGCATTTAAATCTTCATTATCAGGTAGGGTAGAGTTGGATTGAGTAAAATTATTCTCCCCCGCTGCGATAGGAGAGTTGTTCTCCATACCATTATAGTTTTTATAACGTTGCAGGACGCTTAGTGCTTCAGCATCATTCTCTTTACCAAGGTAGTGTCTGAAATTGTCACCAGATGGGTCGGCAAGAATTTTGTTTTTTGCATCCTGAGTGATGCCAGGAATGTTAGTTACTTTTGTAAGGAAGTTATTGAAATAACTTTCTTCAGAAGCATTGTCAAGTCCATCAAGACCTATGTCTTGCCTGCTTCTTGTAGAGGGTTCGGTATCAAATGCGTTGGTAAGGAATGTTCTGGTTGTTACTTTCCCCCATTGGTTATTCTTCACTCCGTCGGCAGTGTCAGCATCTGTGGTAGGAAGTCCGTTTTCGAAAGCATGCTGCCCATCTTTCATGATATCTTCCGTGATGCTACCAAGGTTAAAGAATAATTGTCCGCCTTTGGTCACCATCTTGTTTTTACTATCATCTAGATAAACAGGCACTTTTGACTTAGGTGAGCTAGGGTTTGTTCCTTTCATAAAAGGATCCATCATCCAGAATTCTATGTATTGGATGTTTGCGTTGTCAAAGTCAATCTCATTACGGATGTCTCTTGTTATTGCACCCCAGTTCCTTGCAGGATTTTCAAATTCTCCGTCAGCATTCAGGTTCGGGTTAAAATTGTAAGGTCCTCTTTCTCTTGGAAAATATGCAAGGTCAAAGGTTACCTGGTTAAGAGTGTAAACCTGTCTATCTTGATTTGGAAAAATCTCCTGTGGTCTTACAATTCTGACAAAGTGGTTTTGGATGTGTTCCTCAAGACCTTTAGGTACGCCTGTTCCACTGTTGCGGTAAAATACGTTGTCGATATTATACCATGCAAGTTTCGCTCTGCTATAAGTATACTCGGTAGTTGTGCTGTTGCTTTGAGGAAAGCGTTTTGGGGTACCTCCGAGTTTCCATCTCGACCATGAAGTGGTCAGGTCGATTGAAGTTTTTGCTCCTTCAAAGTCATCAATAAAAGCAGTACCTCCATTTTTGGAAACGGCTTTTGAATGGCCTGGAATAAGTTGAGCAACTTCACCGGCAGCAGTTATTGTAGAAATCGCTTTCGTCTGAATTCCTGGTAAAAGGTCAACCGCTTTAGTAAGGATTCTGGAATCTTTCTTAAAGTTAGCATCAAAGCCTAACATGGTGTTTTTGCTTGGCTCATCACCTATACTAACCCTTGTAATATTTGGGGTCTCATTCTGGTGAAGGATAGTTGCGCCTAAAAGGATGTCGTCACTAATTTTATAGTCAAAGCGTGTTCCGAAGAAAGACTTTCTTCTAAAGTTAAAAATGTCCTGCTTTTCGTATCTGATTTTAATTTCTTTGTTGGAAGCAAGAATACCCTCATTAATAATAGTTACTTTGCCTTGCGCATCAACTGTATAATCTACATCCTGAACAAGAGGTACACTTCCAGCGGTAACAATTAATGATCCTTGAGCTACATTTATACCTGGAAGCTGTACGGAATTTGTTGCTGTAGACTGATAGCGGCCTTTCAGATAATATTTATTCTTAGAGGCAACAAGCATCGCATCTCTTTGGGTAGAGTCATAAAGCTCGGTAAAAACGTATTTGTTGATCAGATTTTGTTCTGTAGCCGGATCAAAAAATCTGTTCATATTATTTCCAAAAGGCTCAAGTACAGGGAAAATAATCCTTCCGTATTTTGAATCTATGGTTACATCTTCCACATAGTCAAAGTTACCGTCTGCGATAGGGTCATTGTTCATGTTTAGCCTGTCTAGTCCGGTCATTTTAAGGATGGTTTTTCCTGAAGCAATTGTACCTTCCTGGAGCACAGGCAAATCAAGACCACTATAGTCATTTTTATAAATTACCCTAAGCTGGAAGTTGTCTCTTGTGAGCTGAGTTCCTCCTATCTGATAGATGTTTTTCATCATCAGATCCCATGTAGGCAGTCGGGTTTTAGTTGCAGAAGGTTTGATCAATTTCAGAATTATTAAAGAGTCACCTGTTATATTGGTGATGTCTTCATTCATTTCACCGACTTTATATGTCTTTCCTTGGTAGGTATATTCAAATGCCACCGCTACACCGGCATCTTCCTGTATCTGTGTATTCAGTGTAATATATCCAAGGTCTGGTTGAAATTTAAAGTCAGTAGGTAGTAATTTTCGAGCACTTTTAATGACTTCATAATCGGTCCCTTTGGTAAGGCCCTGACTGTTCAGGTTAAATTCCAAATTATCAGAAGTTCTGTAAGTTGTTACCTTACTGTAGAGGTTGTTACTCTCATTGGATGCAGCCTTATTAGTGTTTCCCTGCAGGTTTTTGTTATAAGGATTAGATTCGCCGAGATCAAGATAACCAACGACACTTCTCAGATTTTGTGTAGTATTGGCTCTATTAGTTACATAAACGTCAACCCTGGTAATTTTCACTCCAGAGTTTAATACAGGTAAGCTGGCAAGAGAGCTTTCATAGTTGTTTCTGAAGAACTGTCCCAGGAAGAAGTGGCGTCTGTCTTCATAGTTGTCAGCTTTAATATTTATTTCACGAGCCTGTGAACCTCCTTGTAATCTTATTTCTTCACTTTTGCCTCGTTGGCTTGAGAATACTGAGGTAACAGATAATCTTCCGAATTGTAATTTTGTTTTAATACCAAAAAGATTCTGAGGCCCTTGCATAAGGACACTGTTTAATGGAAAGCTTACTGTACCCGCTTCTATCTTTTGTATGATATCTTCTTCAAATCCTGTATATTCAAGTTTAAGGTTGTTCTGAAAGTCAAATGTAGCCTTGGTATCCCAGTTGGCAGTAAGCTTAAGTTTTTCCCCAATCTTACCGACCACGTTCATACTGATTTGCTGGTCAAAGTCAAAACCTCCAGTTCTCTGTTGTCTTACAGGAATGTTGGGGTTATTAACACGTTGCCATTTCCCGCCAAAATCCAGCATTACCAGACCATTAGGTCTTATATCCACGAAGTTGCTTCCGAAAGGTCCTTCAAGTCCGCGCACATATATTTTGGGAATAAGGTTTCCTCTGGAAGAAACAGGAGTTTCGCCATCAAGACCTTGAGACTTAGATTTCCAGTAAGACTTCATCATTTCTTTCTGACGATACTTTGAGTATTCTTCAAAAGTCATAGAAGAAGGAGGTCTATAATCAAAGTCACCTACTTTCTCATAGATATTATAATTATCCATGCTGGAATCAAGCTCCACTTCTGTCTGCACATTGGTAGGGTTTTTTAGCAGGAAAGGAGATTTGGAGGATCTGTTAGAAAAAGGGTCACCCTCTCTGTCGCTTGGATTATAGTTAGGTCTTTTCTTTCTGTCTTTATTCTCTTCGGTGGAGTCACCGGGAGGTTCAGATCTTCTTAGTGTATAAGTGCTATTGCTGGGCTTTCCGAAGGAAACCCAGGTATAAAAAGTTACACAGCTAAGTGTTGCTACGAGTATATATTTATTCAGATTCAGCACTTGAAAAAAAATTATGCTGTTTTAAGCGCTTGTTTAATTAAATTTTCCAAAGAGATATTATCTCCCTCTTTTTTTATAATGCTATCAATACTCTTTTCAGCAACATTTTTAGCGATGCCTAATGTAATGAGTGCGGATAACGCTTCACCTCTGATTAAATTGTGTGAAGATTTTGTTAAGTTCAATAGTGCTTCGTTTCCAACTGGTTCTTTTTTGATTTTATCTTTTAATTCCAGTACAATTCGCTGGGCAGTTTTAAGACCTATTCCTTTTATTGATTGTATTGTCCGTACGTCTTCCTGGACTATGGCTCTGCTTAATTCTTCTGCATTTAATGAAGAGATAATCATCATGGCAGTTCCAGGGCCTACACCAGAGATGGATATGAGGTCAAGAAAAATTTTTTTCTCTGCAATGTGAAAAAAACCAAAAAGTGTATGAGCATCTTCTTTAATATGCAAATAAGTATGAAGCTTAACCTTTTCTTCATCTTTAATTAAAGAATAAGTTTGCAGAGAAATTCTTATCTGGTAACCTATTCCGTTAGTTTCAATTATTACAAAGAATGGGTCTTTGAACGCTAATTTTCCCTCTATATATGCGATCATATTTGCTGATTAATTGTATGGTTCTGAGTATCTACCACAGCTATAGCTGCCATATTTACTATTTCTCTGATAGAGCTGCCAAGCTGAAGTATGTGCACAGGTTTTCTCATTCCCATTAGTATTGGTCCGATTGTTTCAGCCTCTCCGATTTCCTGGAGAAGCTTATAGCAAATATTTCCTGCAGCCAGGTCCGGGAATATAAAAGTATTCGCACCTTCCTGAGCCAGAGCGCTAAACGGGTAATTTTCCTGTTGAAGTTTTGTGTTCAATGCGATATTTGCCTGAATGTCTCCCTCTATAACGAGCTCCGGGAACTTTTCTTTTGCAATTCTTGTTGCCTTTGCAGATTTTTCCGGTACTATCCCTTTAGATGATCCAAAATTTGAATAGGAGAGTACTGCAATACGTGGAGTGAAATCAAAAAAACGGACTGCATTGGCAGTTAATCCTATCAATTCAGCCAATTCTTCTGCATTCGGATTTTCATTTACTGTTGTATCTGCAAAAAAGTATGGTCCTTTTTTATTAAGAATGATATACATCCCGGCTACTTTTTTGGTACCTGGTGCTACTCCGATCACTTGCAGAGCAGGCTTAATTGAAGTTGCATAATCTTTAGTTAATCCTGTGATGAAACAATCAGCCTCTCCCTCGTCCACTAGCATAGCTCCGAAATAATTCCGGTCACGCATCATCTTTTTAGCCTCTTCCGGCGTGATGCCCTTTCTTTGACGCTTTTTATAGAATTTCTCTCCAAAGCTATAGCGTTTCTCTCTCTCTTCAATCGGGCTAATAATTTCACATCCCGTAAGATCAATCATATATTCATGACTCATCTTCCTGATCTTTTCCTTATTGCCAAGTAATACCGGTGTACCTATACCTTCATCAACTATAGTTTGTGCAGCTTTAAGTATTTTGAAATGCTCACCTTCTGCAAGTACGATTCTTTTAGGATTTTGCCTGGCTCTGCTAAAGATGCGGTTCATCAGTTTCTCATCTTTGCCTATTTTCTGCAGCAACTGATCGTGATATAAATCCCAATCAGTGATCTGACTTTGAGCTACACCTGACTCCATAGCAGCTTTAGCTACTGCAGGAGATATCGTGGTGATAAGTCTTGGGTCAAGCGGTTTTGGAATAAGGTAAGTTTTGCCAAAAGAAATTTTTTCATCTCCATAGGCTTTATTCACAATTTCCGGAACTGGTTCTTTAGCCAGGTCGGCAATGGCTTTCACTGCTGCCCGCTTCATGGCTTCATTGATATCCGTTGCTCTAACGTCCATAGCTCCTCTGAAAATATATGGAAATCCCAGAACATTATTTACTTGATTAGGAAAATCGGATCTGCCTGTAGCTATAATGGCGTCAGGCCTTGCTTCAAGTGCGGAAGTATAATCTATCTCAGGTACAGGATTGGCCAATGCGAAGATAATAGGCTGCTTAGCCATTTTTTTCACCATCTCTTTGGTGAGAATATTTCCAGCGGATAGGCCAATAAAAATGTCAGCACCTTCAATTGCCTCGTCAAGTGTATATACATTTCGGTCTGTGGCAAATTGAGTCGTTACAGGGTTCAGGTCAGTTCGGTCTTTTCTCAGAACACCATTAACATCAAGCATTGTGATGTTTTCCAACTTTGCCCCAAGGTCCAGGTAGATTTTTGTGCATGCAATAGCTGCTGCGCCGGCACCACTAATTGTGAAGCGTACAGATTCTATATTTTTCTGAACAAGCTCAAGTGCATTTAGCAATGCCGCCCCTGAGATGATTGCCGTGCCGTGCTGATCGTCGTGCATGACAGGTATATTCATTTGTTCACGGAGCTTTTGCTCTATTACAAAACATTCCGGAGCTTTGATATCCTCCAGGTTAATACCACCAAATGTCGGCTCCAGAGATTTTACTATTCTTACAAATTCATCAGGGTCTGTACTGTCGATTTCTATATCGAATACATCAATGCCTGCGAATTTTTTAAACAAAACGCCTTTGCCTTCCATTACAGGCTTAGATGCGTCTGGTCCGATATTGCCTAGTCCAAGTACTGCAGTACCATTGGAAATTACTCCTACAAGATTTCCTTTTGCAGTGTATTTGTAAACCTCTTCTTTATTCTGATGAATTTCTTTACAAGGCTCTGCTACACCAGGGGAGTATGCCAGTGCGAGGTCGAGCTGGGAAGAGAGCATTTTAGTAGGTACTACTTCAATCTTTCCTGGCTGTCCTTGACTATGATAGTTAAGGGCATCCTCTCTTCTTATATGAATAGCCATAATTTTAGTAAATAATTCGGGTTGTTTTTTTTAAGAGAAGAATTAATTCATTAAAAAAATGTAGGAAGTGCTTTGAACTGTATGCAAAAGAATTTTTGAATCTACTCGCGACAATCTGATCTTCTGAATTTCTTAATTTGTAATCCCCTTTTAAAAATTTGTTTTATAAAGAGTAAAAATAACTAATTAATCTTAAACAATTGTAAGTTTTAATGGCTGAGTTTTGACAGGAATAGGCTTAAAAATCAAAGTAAAAAGGAATAATAAAAATGAGCTGGGGAAATAAAAAAATGCTAAGTTTTAATTGTATTCTTTTAAAACTTAGCATTTGAAAATTTGTATCCGAGCTTGTTAGCTCATTATTAATTTTTGTCCGACTTTGATGTCGTTAGACTTAAGATTATTCAGTTTTTTTAGTTTTTCAACCGGGATATTGTTGGATTTGGAAATAGTCCAAAGAGTGTCACCTGGCTGTACGTAATATACTTTCTTTTTAGGGACATATTTCTTCTTATTACTCTCTGTGTGCTTTGCCAATGTTGGCTTTTCCATTATAAATCCACCTTTGTAGATGGTAAGCTTTTGTCCTGACTTAATGCTAGAGCCTTTAAGCTTATTCCATTTTTTAAGGTCAGAAAGACTTACTTCATATTTGTCTGCAATTTTAGAAAGTACATCACCTTTCTTTACGGTATAATAAACCTTTTTCTTTTGTGCAGTAGCAACTTCACGAGATTTATTTTCAGATGAAGGCTTTGTGCTGGCAAGCTGTACCGATGGTTGGGCAAGATCTTCGTCATTTTCATCACCAGATCTTTTTGAGCTTTCATCCAGAATAGCCAGTTTGTTCATCGCAAAATATTCAGATTTATCTGAAGGTATTCTGACGTGGAAAGGGTAATTGTCCGGAAGATAATTTCTTTTTATAGCTGGATTCAACTTAGTGAATTCATCTTTGCAGATATTCAGTTGATCACAGAACATATCAAGATTTACATATTGATTGATATGCACTGTATCGAAGCGAATAGGATATTCCAGTGAGTCTGCGAAGATATTATGATCCTGCATGTGGTTCATTGTGTAGGTTAGGGCTACGAACTGAGGAACATATCCTCTGGTTTCCTGTGGAAGGAAGTTATAAATTTCCCAGAAAGTATCCTTGTATCCTGATTTTCTGATAGCTTTTCTGACATTACCAGGGCCACAGTTATAGGAGGCCAAGGCTAATTCCCAGTCATCAAAAATATTGTAAAGGTCTTTAAGATATCTGCACGCAGCTTCTGTTGCCTTGTATGGATCTAGTCTTTCATCCACATACTGATCTTGTTTCAGTTTGTAGATTTTGCCAGTGCTTGGCATAAACTGCCATAGACCTGCAGCTCCTGCTCTTGATATTGCTTTAGGATTAAGCCCTGATTCAACAATTGCCAGGTATTTTAATTCCTGAGGCATATTGTGTCTTTTTAGAGCTTCTTCAAAAATTTCGAAATACAGGCGTTTTCTGCGTTCCATTACGACAGAATAGTGTCTGTTACGAACTGTGAAATAATCGATGAAACCTCTAATTTTTTTATTAAAGGTAAGTTTTACATTTTTTTCCAGACATTTTAATCTGTCTGCAATCAACTCATCCGGAACTTCAGGAATACTATCGGCAACTGCCACTGTTGTTTCCTCAGGTTGAGGCGCAACATTGGTAGTCGTATCTTGTTCAGTTGTAAACTGTCCATAAGAAACAGTTGACAGTAAAGTGCAAACAACAAGGATTAACCCCTTTAACTTTCCAGACTTGTTGAATAATTTTTCCATATTAATTTTTGCTAGTTAAGTATTTGGAGAAAGCTAATAAGCTGCTCTCTTCAAATGCTTTTGTCATGATCTGAATACCGATCGGCAAACCTTGGCTGTCGTTTCCGGCAGGCACCGAGATTGCAGGAATTCCTGAGAGGTTCGCCTGAACTGTAAACACGTCGGCGAGGTACATTGAGATGGGATCTTCTGTTTTCTCTCCTATCTTAAACGCTGTAGTAGGAGTGGTTGGTATAACCAGAAAGTCAACATCTGAAAGTATTTTTTCAGTTTGTTCCTTAATCAGTCTTCTGACCTTTTGCGCTTTGGTATAGTACGCATCATAATAACCCGCACTGAGCACAAAAGTTCCAAGCATAATTCTTCTCTTTACTTCTGCTCCGAAGGCTTCTGACCTTGTCTTTTTATAGAGGCTTTGCAAATCAGTAGCTTCAGAACTTCTGTAACCGTATTTTACGCCATCGTATCTGGAAAGGTTGGAACTAGCTTCCGCAGTTGTAAGGATATAATAGGTAGGAAGAATGTATTCCAGCAAAGAAAATTCAACAGGTTTAACTGTATGTCCCTCTTTTTCAAGGGTAGTTAAAATGTCCTTAGTTTTTTTACGGATGTCTTCGTGTACACCCGGACTTTCGACAGACTCTTTTAAATATCCGATCTTTACTTTTTTGCCAAAGTCAAGCGACTTTGAATAAGTCGGAACTTCTTTGTGTGAAACTGTGCTGTCAAAGTTATCGGCACCAGCCATGATCTCAAGTAAAAGAGCTGCGTCTTCTACTGATCTTGAGATGATACCTATAGTGTCAAATGAGGAAGAATAAGCAATAAGGCCGTATCTGGAGATACGGGAATAGGTGGGTTTTAATCCATAGATACCGCAGAAAGCTGCAGGTTGTCTAACAGAACCTCCAGTATCTGATCCAAGAGAAGCAAGACAAAGATCAGCTTGTACTGCTACCGCAGATCCGCCTGAAGATCCTCCGGGTACTCTGGTGGTATCAGCTTCATTTAAAGAGGGACCGAATGCAGAATTTTCATTGGAAGACCCCATAGCAAACTCGTCACAATTTTGCCTTCCAATGATAATTGCATCCTCATCAATAATTCTTTGAACTGCAGTTCCGTTAAACTGAGAAATAAATCCGGACAGAATTTTACTGGAACCTTGAAGTCCATGGTTTTTATGACATAGAACATCTTTTATTCCAATGACCATTCCTGCAAGTTTCCCTGCTTTGCCTTCTTTTATTTTCTGATCAACTTCGATTGCTTTGGCTAATGCTTCTGTTTCATAAACTTCCAGATAAGCATTTAGGTGAGCTTTTTTCTTGATATTACCTAAGTAATATTCTGTAAGCGATCTGCATGAAATCAGTCCTTTGTTAAGGTCTGAACGTACTTCTTCTAAAGAATTATATCTTTTCAATTCCCCTCCCTAATTATTGGTTTATTTTTTATCCTCTTTTGCGCCTTCTTCGATTTCGCTTTTGATTTCTTTAGTGGCGTCTTTAAATTCTCTGATACCTCTTCCTACTCCTCTTGCAAGTTCAGGGATTTTCTTGGCACCAAACAATAATATTACTACGGTAAGGATAAGAAATACTTCCCAGCCTCCCATATTTGGAAGAAATAAGAACATTGAATAAGCCATTTTCTTAGATATTTATAAAATATTAAATAATTTACACAAAGATAGGTAATAAACTGCAGGCCGCAAAACCCAAATCCTGAAGGCAGGAATTGAAATGTGGAAAACTTTCCTTGTAAACTTCTTTTAGTGAGTCAATTATAAATTTGCCTGACTTTCTTCAGGAGATTTTTAATTGCAATTTAATTGGCCTGGTTTATTTAATGTAAAGCCATTTTTCAGGGTCTAATTTTTCATTGTTTTTCCAGATCTGGAATTGCAGTTCAGAAACGTCATTCTTATCTGTATAAATATATCCTAGCGGTGTTTTGGCGTCAATTTCCTGCCCGGTTTTAACCAATACGGTTTTTAGCTTGGCATATACGGAAAAATACTCTCCATGCTGCACCATTACTACGTAATTCATTCCTGGTACCTCAGCTACTGCAATTACTTTTCCTCTAAAGACACTTCTAACCTGTTCATCTTTCAAGGTTTGAATGTCTACTCCCAGATTTTCTACATATACTCCTTTTAATACCGGATGTGGCTGTTTCCCGAAATGGTGGGAGACACTTCCATGAACAACAGGCCAGGGAAGCTTAGCCATATTTCCAGCAAAGGAATTGGACAAATTATTCGCCTCTGGTGTCAGATTTGGTGATACAGGGGCACTTTTACTATTAGACTTTCCCGAATGCTTATCTTTTGCTTCACGTTCTTTTGCTTCTTTAGCGGCTTTTGCAGCTTCTCGTTCTGCTTTTTCTCTTTCTTCTTTTATTAAATCTGTGATGAGTTTTTCAAGTTTCCTGATAGATTTTTTTCTATTCTCTAGTTCTTTAATCAGCTCTTTTTCCTTATTGCTTAATTCTTTTACAACTTCATTTTGCTGAACTTTTAACTCTTCAAGATTTCTGGTCTCAGTCGTTTTATTGTCAATAAGCGCCTGCTTTTCTCTTTTCTTTTGTTCCAGTCTTCTTTTTTGTTTTGCCAAAGAAGCTTTTACTTTTTCTATCACTTCAACCTGGCTTTTTCTCGCTTCAGAATACTGTCTGAAGTATTTTATCCTTTGAAGCATTTGATTGAATGATTCTGAAGCAAAAATAAATGTTAGCTTATCATAGTAGTTATTGACTTTTGAAGCGGTGTAAATCATTTCCGCATATTCATCCTTCAAGACTTCAATATCACTTTCCAAAGCAGCAATAAAGTCTTCAGTCTCAAGAATGTCCTGATCAAGTAATTCAATTTCTTTTGTTATAGAATTGATCAACGCGTTTCTGGCGCTGATTTGCTGGGTAAGTGCAGAAAGCTGTCCTAATGTCGCTTCTTTTTTAGATTTTGTTTCCTGTAGAATTCTATGAGCTTCCTGAATTTTTCTCAGATTTTCTTCTTTTTCTTTTTCTAGTTGCGATTTACTTTTTTGTCCGAAGGCAACAAATGAGGAGAGAAGAAGAAGTAAAAAAATACTAACGGTTTTCAAATCTTCTAGGGACGTTAAAGGGGAAACCGAGCTCTTTTTCAGGGAATTCCACTTTAGTGTAATCAGCGTCGATTGTAGTTTGAAGAACAGTCCCACCTTGCTTGTAATTTAAATTGACCGAAATCTTATTGGGAAAATTATAATTATTTATCGGTGCAAAGTTATCATAATTTATGATGAGATGGTTATGATTTACTTTTTCAGTTAATTCAAGTTTTTTAAGAACCATTGAAACCAATGAAATGAAGTTGGTTGCAATAAGGTTAGTTTTGTGTTGTTCTACAGTGCAAGTGCTTGTTTCAGCGTTTTTTATGATTTTATCATGGTGGTCCCTTTTAAAGGGCATATTTCCAACCAAAAGTGCTTGTATAGTAGGAAGGTCCATTGGCACATTGAATTTGTGACTTAAAAAAGATAAATCATAGGAGGAATACTTATTATTAATTCTGTCAATCATATAGACAGAATCTTTAAGTATAAGACAACGTGCTGCTTCTATGCCAAGAGCAGGAGAAATTGAAAGCCAGACAATACTGTCTTTCTTCATTCTGATATTTACAGTAAAATGAAGATCCTGTTCATTGTCTTTAAAATCTACTTTTGCTTTAGCGGAAAAATAGTTGTAGTCGATTTCTTGAACTGTAAGGTTAATTATCTCTTCCTGAGTTGCTGTTGTAGGCGTCAGATTTTTTTTACAGGAAGAGAATATTAAAGTCAGGCTAAATAAGAAAAAGAGACTTTTAATATTATTCATAAATTTTTTTGTCTCTAATTTTCTTATCAATAAACTCGCTTGTTTCGCCTGCGACTTTGGCTTTTTGCCAGTACTCTAATGCTTTATCTTTCTCTCCAAGCTGGTAGAGTACATCTCCATAGTGCTCGTAAATGGTACCATTGGTTGTGCTTAAAGCTGCCTTTTCAAGGTATATTTTAGCATTAGGATAATCTTTGAGAATATACAGCACCCATCCAAATGTATCCAGGAAAGTAGGTTCGGAAGGATATTCTTTTATAAGTCTTTCACATAATGTTTTTGCATGGTCCAGCTTATCTTTTCTTAAAGAAAGAAAATAACTGTAATTGTTCAATACATGTGCGTTTTTACTGTCAAACTTCAGCACTTCTTCATATGCGTCATCTGATTTTTGAAATTCTTTTGCTCCATTGTAGGCATCTCCAAGCTGCATGAGGAATTGAAGTTTGAGATCATTGTTTGATGAAGAAAGCTTTTTGCCCTCTTCCAGCGCTTCAATTGCTCTGTTATAATTACTTTTCATCAAGTAAGCACCTCCCTTGTATAACCAGAGTACAGCCTGATTTGGGAATATTTCCAATGCCTGTTCAGAATGTCTAATTAAGCTATCACGGCGGTTAAGATCAGAGTCTAACATCAGGATCTGATTCCAGAGATTAAAATTATTTGGATTCAGATTTTTGGACTGGGTGTAATTCAGAAGGGCTTTTTCTTTATTCCCGGCAATAAAATAAACATCGCCACTTGCACCATATGCTGCAGCATCTGAAGGATGTACTTTCTTCAAATCTTCACACAGAAATATTAACTGGTCTTGAGATAGTTTATCAGTTGGAAGTTTTTTAAGATCTTCAAGCAATGTGATTTTGGAGGCAATGTCAACTTCAGGGTTTTGAAATGCTTTAGAAATGGCTTTGAGTGACTTGTCATATTCTCCCTGATTTTTATAGTAGTCAGCCAGAGCGATCCATGCATATCCATTATCCGGCTCTTCTTTCACCAGAGTCTCTAATATAGCGAGACCTTCTTTTTCCTTATTATTAGAATATAGAATTTCAGCCTGTCTTATTTTAAATTCGCTTTCTTCAGGGTAGGCATTGATTAGACTTTCTCCCTCAGCAATAGCTTCTTTAAGTTTATTGCCCTGAAGGAAGATGAGTTGTTTCTGTTTACTTACTTCGGGAGTTTTTCCAAAGTGAGATTCAATTTTGTCATATATCTTTATTGCTTCTTCAACATTATTTGTATACAGGTAAAGTGCTGCAAGATCAAAAAGATAGTCTTCAGTGTCCGGTACTTCTGCAAGAAGTTTTTTTATTACTTTAAGAGCTTCAGGATAGTCCTGTTTTTTCTCATAGATTTCGCCCAAAAGAAGATAGTAGTATTTGTTCTTCGGGTCTTGCTTTAAAGATTTTTGAGCATAGCTGATGGCCTGGTCGTATTTGTCTTGCTGAAGTGCAAGCTTACCCAGCATGTAATTGATCCCGGCATTTTCCGGATTTATTTCGTAGGCTTTCTGAAAATTGCTGAGGGCATCAGCGTAGTTATTTAAAACATACAGCTTCATGCCCTCAGTAAAATAGCCTTCTGCAATCAGATATTTCTCCTTTTTGTCGGCTTTGGATTTTTTTTGGCCAAAACCCTCTTGAACTGACAATAAGTAAAATAGAAAAAATGGTATTGCAAAAGTAACAAGTAATCTTTTCATAAATAATATTAAAGCACAATGGTATTGAAGTCTCCAACACTTAAGTCGGATGGTTTTCCTTCAAAGGTAGCAGAATTTCCAAGCATCGAATTGCTGATGTTGGCGTTCTTAACTAAGGCCTTTTCCTGGATTATAGACTTTTTAACCACAGAATCAGTAATTTTTGTTCCATTTCCAACAGAAACGTAAGGTCCTAATATTGTATTGCTGATTTCAGCATTTTCACCCACATAAACCGGAGGTATGATTACAGAATTTGTAATTTTTGCAGATTTAGCAACAAGTTGCTGATCCTTAATGTAATCCAGATATCTTTCGTTGGTCTGAACAGTAGAGTCTTTATTTCCGCAATCGAGCCATTCGGTAACTTTTCCCGGCTTAAATTTAGTCCCTTTGTTTTTCATATTATCAAGTGCATTGGTAAGCTGATACTCACCTTTGTCCTTGATATTGTTGTCGATAAGGTACTGAAGTTCTTTTGAAAGATATTCTCCGTCTTTGAAATAGTAGATACCTATAATTGCAAGGTCGGATACAAATGTCTCCGGTTTTTCTACAAATTTAGTAATTTCTTCTTTCTCATTCAGAGTTACTACTCCAAATGGTTTTGGATCTTCCACTTTTTGTACCCAGATAATGCCTTCAGAAGCAGTGTCAAGTTTAAAATCTGCTTTAAAAAGAGTATCTGCAAATGCTACCACAAGATTTCCTTTTAGTGATTCTTTTGCACAAAGAATTGCATGAGCAGTACCCAATGCTTCTTCCTGATAGTAAATGCTTCCTTTAGCACCAACTGACGCAGCAATTTCCATCAGTTTTTTTTCTACTTCTTTTCCAAAGTTACCAATGATGAATGCTACTTCGTCTACTTTTGTCCCGCAAACCTTGGCAATATCCTCTACAAGTCTCTGTACAATAGGCTTGCCAGCGATCGGGATAAGTGGTTTTGGAACAGTCAAGGTATGAGGGCGCATTCTCTTGCCCATTCCCGCCATTGGAATAATTATCTTCATACTTAAAAATTAGTTAAGGTTATTATAGTTAAGGATTATATCAAAATATCTCTGCAAAATTATCTGGTTCCGGTACTGCCGAATCCGCCTGCCGCCCTTTGGGAATTGGCTAGCTCCTTAACAGATAACCAGCTAATTTGTTCATATTTACTTATTACCATTTGTGCAATTCTTTCTCCGTCGTTAATTAGAAATTCTTCTGTGGAAAGATTAACCAACAGAACTTTGATTTCTCCTCTGTAATCAGAATCTATAGTGCCAGGTGAATTGAGCACAGTAATTCCGTTTTTAAAAGCAAGACCACTTCTTGGTCTTATCTGTGCTTCATAACCCAAAGGGAGTTCAATAAATAATTTTGTGGAAATCAATGCCCGTTCCATTGGTTTTAATAAAACCGCATTGTCCAGATCAGCCCGCAAATCCATGCCTGCAGAACCTTCTGTCTGATAGGATGGAAGTCCGTGCTTGGAATTATTTATTATTCTTACCTGCATTTTTCAATTTTATAAGTCGGGTAAAAATACAAAAATTATGATGCTTTAAAATTCATTTGCTTTCTTTCAATCAAAAATACCACAAATAGAAATGTGCCAAGCAGAATCACCTGAAAGCCGTAGCTCATAATACTACCTTTCCCGAATGGATAACTGAGTGCTAGTATACTTAAAATAACAGCAAAGGTTAGATAAAATAGTGCGGAACCTATATTATATGGTACAGGAAAATACTTTTTACCCCATAAATAACTTACAGTAGACATTATGAAATAACATATTAATGTGGTGACTGCGCTGCCCATATATCCGAAAAAAGGTATCAGGATAAAGTTAGCAGTGATGGTGATCGCAGCACCAAGGATGCTTATCAGGGTACCAAGCTGGGTTTTGTCTGTTAGTTTGTACCAGATAGATAAATTATAATATATTCCAAGGAAAAGATTGGCCATTAAAAGAACCGGCACTACGAGTATACCTTCTCTGAAAATTTCTCCTCTCAATATTTTTTCAAATAGAGAAAGATTACAGCTGACAACAACATAAAGGAAAGCGCATGCTATCACAAACCATTTCATTACAGTTGCAAAGAGCTCCGGAGCATTTTTGTCTTTGGCCTGAGAAAAAAAGAAAGGATCGGAAGCATATCTGAATGACTGCACTGCCAGAGTCATAAACATGGAGAGCCTGTAACAAGCTCCAAAAATGCCCAAAGCTTCAAGATTAGTTCTGTTTGGGTAAAAGCCTTCTGGTAAAACATATTTAAGAATGATCCTGCTTAGCATTTCATCAACCATTCCTGCAAGTCCAATGAATAGCATCGGAATTGAGTAGACAAGCATAGGCTTAAGTCTTTCCCAGTTAAAATCTATTTTGAAACCTTTAAATGTCTTTAGTAAAAAGAAGATTGTGAAAAAACTTGCTATAAGGTTTGAGATCAGGATGTATTCAACAATATATTCTTCAGAGTAGAATGATTGAATCAATGGTTTCAAAGAAGGCAACTGTTCACCTGCAGCTATTTTTTTGCAGAACACAAGGAAAAAGATATTAAAGCCAACATTTACCAGTATGTTAAATAGTTTAGCTGTTGCAAATACTCCTGCTTTGTTCTGGAGCCTTAGTCTGGCAAATGGAATTGCCAACATCGAATCTATGGCGAGAATAGTCCCGAGAAGGATGAAGTAAGACGAATGTCCTTGATAATCCAAGCCATTTGCAATAGCAGGTGAAAGCAGAAGCACTGCGCCACTCATCAGGAGACTTGAAAAAATCAATGAAGTCTCGGACTGATTAAAAACAGTCTCTTCTGTAAGATTATCTTTAGTGGCAAATCGGAAATATGCAGTTTCCATACCATATAAATACAATATGTTAAAGAAAGCAACATAGGCGTAAAGCTCTGTTATTGTTCCGAACTGCACAGGTACTAAAACAGCGGTATAAAAGGGCACAAGCAAAAAATTGATCGCTCTTCCAAGTATACTGCTTAACCCATAAAGGGCTGTTTGCCCCGCTAATTTTTTGAGAAGTGACATAAATTAAAAAAGGGTTTTAAAACCCTCATTATATTGTATTTAAAGAATTGCTGGACTCAGAAAAACAGGGATTAATTATTTCCCTTTAAATTCTGGTTTTCTTTTATCAAGAAATGCAGAAGTACCTTCGTGGAAATCTTCCGATTTGCAGCATATTCCGAATGAATTGGCTTCAGTCTGGTATCCGTCTTCCTCTTTTGAATAAGCTGCATTGATGCACTCAACAACCTGAGCAATGGCAATTGGAGCTTTATTGGTAATTTTATTTAATATTTCAAGGCATTTTGGTATCAGTTGATCTTTGTCGGTAACATGATTTACCAGGCCAATTGAGTATGCATCGCTAGCAGTAATCATATCTCCGGTCATGATCAATTCAAATGCTTTGCCTTTTCCTACAAGTTGTGGAAGCCTTTGTGTTCCGCCATAACCAGGGAGTATGCCAAGGGTGACTTCAGGAAGTCCGAATTTAGCATTGTCAGAGGCGATTCTTATATGACAAGCCATTGCCAGTTCGCAGCCTCCACCAAGGGCAAATCCATTAACAGCTGCAATTACCGGTTTAGGGCACTTTTCAAAAGCGTCAAAAATCTCCTGACCATATTCGGAAAATTTTCGGGCATTAACTTCCGGTACTTCCGATATTTCTTTTATATCAGCTCCAGCCACAAAAGCCTTTTCTCCAGCACCAGTAAGGAGTACACCTTTAATGTTGTCTTCATCATAAGCTTTCTGAATTGCTTCTTTCAGTTCTTCCAGGGTTTTGTGATTCAACGCGTTCATTTTTTCCACCCTGCTGATGGTAATATGAAGTATTCCGTCTTTTTCTGTTACTGATAAGTTTTTAAAATCCACCATTTGCATAAAAAATATTGGGCTGAACTATTAAGATGATTAATGTTATTTTTTACTGCTTGCTCTGAAAAGCCTTTCCTTCTCTCGTTTTGTAAGACTGGAATACCCGGATTTTGAAATTTTATCCAGGATGGCATCTATTTCTTTCTGATCTGGTTCTTTATCTCCTTCATAACTGAAGTTTTTTTCATTACTTCTGTAGCTTACTTTGATTTTTCTTCTGGTAAACAGCTTATTGAAGAATTCGCTTATAGCGCTGATTGGTTTTCCGAGGTCTCTGCCTTTTTTAAGTTGTTTGATAAAAACATAACCCAATAATGCTCCTCCCAGGTGTGCTAAATTACCTCCGGCATTCATGCCGACAGAGCCAATAAAAGAAATGAGAATAAAGAAAGCTGCAATGTATTTTATTTTGACCGGTCCTATAAATACAAGGTGAAAATAGTATTCTGGCAGAAGTGTTGCTGCAGCAACAGTAATTGCAAATACGCTGGCTGATGCTCCAACCATACCTATTGCAGGTTTGTGTTGAATAAAATAAGGAACGAAATTGTAGAGCAAAAGATAAATGACAGCACCGGCAATTCCTCCTAAAATGTAAAGACTGATCAGTCGACGATTTCCAAGGTATTCTGTAATAAGTCTTCCAAACCAGTATAGGCCAAGCATATTACCAAGAATGTGAAATGGCCCGGGCACATCGTGGCTAAAGAAATATGTTAAAAGCGTCCACGGTCTTTGAAGAAAGTCTGCAAATATTGGTGGTATATGTTGATTGAAATAAATGAGGTTGAAAAAGGACATATTCTCCAATCCCCTCGAGAATACCCATAAAATGGTATCTATTAAGTAGACAATGACATTGATCAGAATGATCTTTGTCAAACCATTTTCCTTTTGTCTAAACTGATATTTTAAGTCTTCTAAAAGATTCATTTTAATAAAAACGATTTCTTTCTCTTTCCCAGTATTTAACGATCAGGAATGCGAATAACATTCCTCCAATATGAGCAAAATGAGCTACATTGTCCCCCGGATTTCTTTGGATGCCCGCGTAAATCTCGAATAATCCATAAAACCCAACAATATACTTAGCTTTTATGGGAACAGGTAAAAAAAGCAAAAACATTTCCGTATTCGGGAAAAGTAATCCGAAAGCCATAAGAACCCCAAAGATTGCTCCCGAAGCTCCCACCATTGGCCTATTAATCGTGTAATTGTAGATATCGATAATTTGATCTTTAGCGTAATTAATGAAAGTTGGATTTCCGGGGTTTTTCTCATACCCGTCTAGAAATTGGAAACTTCCAAGAAATTGATCGCCAACAGATTCTCTGATAAACTTGATAAACAATTCAGGAGAGGGATTTGAAATAAAATTATTTTTTAAAACTTCTAAATGATGCATTTCAAAATATAACACTCCTGAATACAACATTGCTGCTCCAAGTCCACAAATCATATAGAATGCCAGAAATCTCATAGGTCCCCAGACTCTTTCCAATAATGGTCCAAACATAAAAAGCCCGAACATGTTGGAAAAAAGGTGCCCCCAATCTGCATGAACAAACATGTGGGTGAAATAACGGTAAGCTTCTGTTTTCATTCCAGGAGCATTTAGATATTTAAGCCCCAGAATACCGATAAGATCAACGTTTGTAAACACCATAATTAGAAACATTCCGATATTTAATATCAGAAGATTCTTAACCATGGGAGTAAGAGACATTTGCATGACTAACTAAAATTGGGTCTGGTAAAAAACTTTTCAATTCTGTTCATGTCCAGAATTACAATGGTATGATTGCCATTTGGGGCATAATTCGGACTTTTACAGGCAAATAATTGATCAATTAAGGTGTTCATTTCCAGTAAGGTGAGCCTTGTGCCGGGCTTCAGGGAAGCTCTTTTGGCAAGGGATCTCGCCAGGTTTTCTTTCCTATCAATACTTAATTCGTCTTTATTGTTTTTAAATTGCTCAATTAGTCCTTCAAAAAGATCCTTTTCATTTCCTCCGGTAATATCTGCAGGAATTCCGTTTACAACAATGGTGGTATTCCCGAATACGCTGAAAACAAATCCTAAAGACTTGATTTCCTCTTCCATTTCCATGATGAGAGCGAAGTCTGAGTGCGAAAGTTCTATTTTCAGAGGAAAAAGAAATTGCTGAGAGGCTCCGAATTTATTCTGAAGCATATTCAGGTATTTCTCATACAAAATTCTTTCATGCGCTGCTTGTTGATCCACCACAAGCATGCCGGATTTTACCTGTGTGACAATATATTTCTGATGAAGCTGAAACGTGCTTTGATTTTCGTTGTACAAAAGATCTTTATTTAATGAAATATCCTTTTCTTCTGGTTTGGTATTTACCGCACTTCCCAGTCGGATTGTTTCAAAAGTCTTAGGCTTTTCTTCGTTTTCGAAAGATTTGTAAAGCTGCTCCCAGTTATCTTTATTTTTTTCTTCCAACGGATTAGCGGAAGAGGGGAATCGCAATCCCTGTTTGTATGAGTCGTTTCCTCTATCTATTTCATGTTCCCTGATTTTTGATGGGAAATTTGGAAAGTTCGAAGGAGTTTGCCCGAGTGAAAAGTTTATATCCTGGTCAAAATCCAGAGAAGGAGCTATATTGTGCGTTGCCAGTGCCTTTTTTACCGCAGCTCTGATGATAGCGTAAATGGTTTTTTCATCATCAAATTTAATTTCGGTTTTTGTAGGGTGCACATTGACATCGATATGTTTAGGATCTATTTCAATGAAAAGCACATAAAATGGAAAGCTATCGTCCGGAAGGAGATTGTCAAACGCATGAACTACTGCATGATGCAAATAGTTATTTTTGATAAATCTGTTATTTACAAAGAAATACTGATCTCCTCTGGTTCTTTTCGCATTTTCAGGCTTCCCGATATAACCATGAATTTTCAGCTGATCTGTTTCTTCCTGGCATGTAATAAGCTGTTCCTTATAGTTTTGACCAAAAAGGGAAATTATTCTTCTGCTCAGCTTTTCTGAAGGCATATTGAATATTTCCATATCATTCTGATAAAGAGTAAAGCCTATTGAAGGATAAGCCAGAGCGGCTCTGTGAAACTCATCCAGAATATGGCGCATTTCTACAGGGTTAGATTTCAGGAAGTTCCTTCTGGCCGGGACATTGAAAAACAGGTTTTTAACGCTAAAACTGGTACCTACAGGTGTATTCACAGGTTCCTGAGCTTTTATTTCCGAGCCTTCAATTCTGATTAGGGTTCCTACTTCATCATCGGCTCTGCGGGTTTTCATCTCAACTTGAGCAACAGCGGCGATGGAAGCGAGAGCTTCTCCCCGGAATCCGAAAGTTCTTATTGCAAAAAGATCTTCTGTAGAGCTTATTTTAGAGGTTGCATGTCTTTCAAAGCTAAGCCTGGCATCAGTGTCAGACATGCCTTTTCCATTGTCAACCACCTGGATTAGTGCCTTTCCTGCATCTTTGACTATTAACTGAATTTTATTACTTCCTGCATCTATGGAATTTTCCAGAAGCTCTTTTACCACAGAAGCTGGTCTTTGTACAACTTCACCTGCAGCAATCTGATTGGCTAAAGCATCCGGTAGGAGACGAATTATATCTGGCATTTGGTTTTATTCTGGAGACAAAAATAACCCGTTTTTTCTTATAATAATTTTAAATTAAAAAAGTTATTCATTTATCCTTTCTTAAAAAAGTATAACAATTTCTTAAACATTGATTTGAAATTCATTTCCCGCAAACATTAATTAATTTATATTTGAAGAGATTATTACCCTTACAATAAATAATTTACTTAGTTATTTAAAACATAAAATACTGGTCCGTTTGTTGTATCTGTAAAGTTTCTCTTTTAATTCCGAGTAGTTGATGTATAGCAGGTATTTATTGGTTTCGTTTCTTATTCTTTGTGGGGCTCTTTTTCTTTCGTGGAATAATCCAAAAAAGACGCCTAAAAGGCTAATGAATCAGGATGCGTGGGTGGATAGCATCATGAACTCAATGACTCCTCAGCAGAGGATCGGGCATCTATTTATGGTGGCTGCATACTCCAATAAAGGGGATAAGCATGTTCAGGAAATTGAAGAACTTATCACAAAATATGGCATTGGCGGACTGATTTTTTTCCAGGGTGGTCCCGTTCGCCAGGCAATTCTCACAAACAGATATCAATCTCTTTCCAAAGTCCCTTTGTTTATTGCCATGGATGCAGAGTGGGGACTAGGCATGCGGCTTGATAGTGTTATCAGTTTTCCCAAACAGATGACTCTTGGAGCAATTGCTGATGATAAATACATTTACAAAATGGGTAAAGAGGTTGCACGTCAATGCAGAAGACTTGGGGTGCATGTTAATTTCGCTCCTTGTGTGGACGTAAACAGCAATCCTAACAATCCTGTGATTGGAATGCGATCTTTTGGAGAAGATAAAGTAAATGTTTCCAATAAAGGAATAGCTTACATGAAAGGGATGCAGGATAATTTTGTACTGACAACCGCCAAGCATTTTCCCGGTCATGGTGATACTGAGTCTGACTCCCATCACACTTTGCCAGTCATCAATCATGGAATTCAGCGACTGACAGATGTTGAAATGTATCCTTTCCGTCAGCTTATAAAAGATAGTGTAATGGGAGTCCTTGTAGGCCATATCCATGTGCCGGCATTGGACAATACTCCCAACAGGGCTACAACACTTTCGCCTCACGTTGTTACAGACATTCTGAAAAATGATCTTGGGTTTAAAGGACTTATTTTTACTGATGCGCTGAATATGAAAGGCGTTAGCAGTTTTTATAAGCCCGGAGAGGTTGATGTGCATGCTTTGCTTTCAGGTAATGATGTCTTGTTGTTTCCTGAAAATGTTCCTGTCGCAATTGGCAAAATTGAAAAAGCAATTGAAAACAAGCAACTGTCTCAAGAGGATGTAGATCAAAAAGTAAGAAAAATATTAAAAGCGAAATACTGGGCGGGCCTGGACCACATCGCTCCTGTGGTATTAAAAAACCTACACGACGATCTTAACAGCACTGCTGCAAAAGCCGTTCAGCAGGAGTTGTATGAAAAAGCAATGACAGTTGTTTTTAATGATGATCAGCTGATACCTTTAAAATATCCGGATACTACCTCAATAGCTTCAGTTTCTATTGGCAGAGAAAAAGGAAATACCTTCCAGGAAATGTTGAGCAAATATGCCAATGTAGCCCATTTCGCTGTTGCCAATAAAAATTCAGATGAAGCTGTCTATGATGCAGTTCTAAATGAACTGAAGAAGTTTGAAGTAGTAATTGTCGGAGTTCAGAATACTAATATCTTCAATAATAAGGATTATGGGGTAAGCGAAAACTCGAGAAAATTTATTAAAAAACTGCAGGCGACAACAAAGACTATTGTCTGTGTATTTGGCAATCCTTATAGTCTGAAATTTTTCCCGACAAGTCCTAATCTTTTATGCGCCTATGAAGATAACGAGGTGACTTATAAAGTTGTACCGCAAGTGATTTTCGGTGGTGTACAAGCAACAGGTCGTACACCGGTCTCTATAGGTGAGGAGATTGCAATCAATTCAGGATATGATACTAACCCGTTTGTAAAAAGACTGCGTTATGCTTATCCGGAAAATGCCGGCATGGACGGGATGACATTGAGACAAATAGATTCGATTGCTTTAAAAGCTATTGCAGATAAAGCTACTCCGGGTTGTCAGGTGATTGCAGTGAAAAACGGAACGGTAGTATTTGAAAAGGCTTATGGACATCTTACTTATGATAAGAAAGAGCCTGTGACCAACAATACTCTTTATGATATAGCTTCCGTTTCAAAAGTAGCCGGAACTCTTCAGGCTGTTATGTTTCTTCAGGAAAGAGAATTAATTGATCTTGATAAAAAGGCTTCTTTTTATCTTCCCGAATTAAAAAATACCAATAAAGAAGATCTGGTTATCAGAGATATACTTACACATCAGGCTGGTTTGATCCCATTCCTTCCTCACTGGAAGCGTACACTTGACACCACAGGTTTTAACAAATGCTATTACAGGCCTGAAAAGAATGATACTTTCTGCAGAATGGTTATTCCGGGATTGTATTGTATCAATACAATCGAAGATTCATTGTGGAAATGGACTATCGAATCTGATATGCTTCCTAAGCCAATTCTTAAAAAAAATAAGAAAGGAAAGGTTGAAAAGCGTTCTGAAAAAAATGCCTATGTATATAGCGACCTTGGCTTTTATATCATGAAGCGCGTTGCCGAAAAAGTATTGGACCAATCACTTGATGAATTCCTCAGACAAAATTTCTTTGATCCTCTTGGCCTGAATACATTGACTTATTGCCCATTAGGAAAATTCCCCTTAAATCAGATTGCTCCGACAGAAGATGATAAGTATTTCAGAAAAGCTCAGATACGAGGAACAGTACATGATCAGGGAGCTGCGTTACTTGGAGGAGTTGGAGGTCATGCTGGTATGTTCAGCGATGCAAATGACCTTGCGGTACTTATGCAGATGAATCTTCAAAAAGGCTTCTACGGGGGCAGCAGATATTTTCTGCCTAAGACAGTTCCTTTATTCTCAGAAAAACAGTTCGAAGACAACAGGAGAGGTTTGGGTTGGGATAAGCCAGAACCAGACGGAAACGGACCAACTTCAGATTATGCTTCTCCAAACACCTTCGGACATACAGGTTTTACCGGTACTGCAGTGTGGGCAGATCCCGACCAGGAACTGGTTTATGTTTTCCTTTCAAACAGAGTTTTTCCGGATGCGGGAAATCAAAAGCTTATTAAAGGAGGCATAAGGACTAAGATTCAGGATGTATTGTATAAAGCAATATTAAATTATAATACAGATAAAAGAATAACGCTGAAGTAAGCTTATATTTGTCCGGTCGCATTGTTGTTTTAATTTTGAACTTGTTAACATAAGTCTAAATAGGACCGGATTATGAAGATTGGAATAGTTTGTTACCCTACCTTTGGAGGTAGCGGCGTTGTTGCGACAGAGCTCGGAATAGCTCTGGCAAAAGAAGGTCACCAGATTCACTTTATTACTTATACCCAACCACTAAGGCTGGATTTTTTCAACGAAAATCTTTTCTATCACGAAGTAGCAATTTCTTCTTATCCTCTGTTTCAGTATCCTCCTTATGAGCTTGCGCTTGCGAGTAAAATGGTGGATGTTGTTCTGCATGAGAAGCTTGACTTATTGCATGTGCATTATGCAATACCTCATGCTTCTGCTGCATATATGGCAAAGCAGATATTGAAGACCAAAGGAATAGTCATTCCGGTTGTTACCACACTACACGGTACAGATATCACATTAGTAGGGAAAGATGCTTCATATGAACCTGTTGTAACCTTCAGTATAAATGAATCTGACGGTGTTACAGCAGTGAGTGCTGATTTGAAGAAAGATACTTACAAACACTTTGAGGTTACTAAAGACATAGAAGTAATTCCCAACTTCATTGACCTTAACAGATTTAAAAAGCAGAAGAAGGAACATTTTAAGTTAGCTATCTGCCCGCACGGCGAGCAACTTTTGGTTCATACTTCTAACTTTAGAGCGGTGAAAAGAGTTGATGATGTAGTGAGGGTCTTTGACAAATTACGTAAGCTGATTCCGGTAAAACTCCTCCTTGTAGGTGATGGTCCTGAAAGAATTAAAATTGAAAACCTTTGCAGGGAACTGAAGACATGTTCCGATATAAGGTTTTTAGGAAAGCTTGATGCTGTTGAAGAAGTACTTTCTGTAGCTGATTTATTTATCATGCCTTCAGAAAAGGAAAGCTTCGGACTTGCAGCTCTTGAAGCAATGGCATGTGAAGTGCCAGTGTTAAGCTCTGATACCGGCGGTATTCCTGAATTGAATATCAATGGGAAAACAGGATTTATGTCTAAAGTAGGTGATATTGATGACATGGTCGAAAAAGCCATGATTATCTTAAGCCCCGAGAATCATCAGACATTCAGACAAAACGCTCTGGAAAGAGCTAAGGAATTTGACGTGGTAAATATTCTGCCGTTGTATGAAAGTTTCTATCAAAGAATTCTTACAAATGTTCGTGAAACTTTAAAAGTGTAATTAAACCAAAGTAAAGGGAAATAGAATCAATTTGTTTCTAGTAAATAAGTAAGAGATATGGAAGATAAAGGATTTACTACAAATAAGCCGAAGAATAGTGGTACTAAGCAATTATTCGACAATCCAATATTAGAAAGACTGAGCAGAACACATATATCAATACCGATTTCGATTTTTGTTTTGATATCAGGCATTCTATTATTTTACGCGTTCAAATATACTACCCTGCCCGGGTATCTGATTCCACTGTTGTTTCTAGGTGGATTTCTGTTTTTTACTCTGATTGAATATCTTGTCCATCGTTTTGTATTCCACATGGAGCCTACAAGCAATTTCAAGAAAAAGATCCAGTATAATATGCATGGGGTGCATCATGAATTTCCAAAAGATAAAGACAGGCTTGCCATGCCTCCATTATTGAGCATCACGCTTGCAGTCATTTTCTTTGTAATTTTCTATTCTTTAATGAATACCAAGGTGTTCGGGTTTTTGCCGGGGCTGCTTATGGGATATGCCTCTTACTTATTTGTTCATTATATAGTACATGCTTATGCTCCTCCAAAGAATATCTTTAAAGAACTTTGGGTGAACCATGCAATACATCACTATAAGGATAATTCTACTGTGTTTGGTGTGTCTTCACCACTGTGGGATTATGTATTTGGTACTATGCCTCCCAAAAAGAAATAATTGGAGATTGAATTAATTGAACTGCTCAAGAGCTTTTTCCGAAACAATGAAAAGCTCTTGAGCTTTTTTATAGGCTTTTTCCATTTGCTCTCTGTCCTGCTCTTTTGCATAGTTTTCCAGCTTGTGTAAAGCATCTTTAAGCTCCGGTATTCCGATTACATCTGCAGTTGATTTCATTTTATGTGCAGTATTGGAAACTGCTTCAAAATTAGATTGGCCCATGTAAAATGTCACTTGTTCAAAAAACTCTTTCTTATGTTTTTTGAATAGGGAAATCATTTTGGCCAAAACATCTTTGTTGGTAATGTTCCCAAATGTAAAGGAAGCAATAACTGGATGATTGGTTGTGATAGCTTTAGAATCATTTCCAAGGTGTTTTGCAAGAATTTCCTTCAATTCTGCTACTTCAAATGGCTTATTGATATATCCATTCATGCCGGCATCCAGAAACGCCTGTATATTGCTGTTTTCAACAGCTGTCATTGCAATGATCGGTAACTGATTTCCGGAAAGGTTATAGTCATTTCGGAGCATTTGGGTGGCTTTGATACCATTAAGTTTTGGAAGGTTAATATCCATGAAAACGATATCGTAATGGTTCTTCCGGATTTTTTCTATGGCATCATATCCTGATTCGGCAAATTCAACTTTATCCTTAAAACTCGATAGTAATTTGGAAATAAGGAATTGATTCAACTCATTATCCTCTGTAAATAAAATGGAGATGGGCTGTTCCTGAAAAAGATATTCATTTGAAATGCTCATAGATTTTTTATCTCAGGAAAAGTATTATTGAAAAAAAGATAATAAAAATTATCGCGACAATTGTGCTTATACTTTTATACTTATTGATTTTAAGTTTTAGGGTAATATTTTCTGAACGCAGGAAACGAAATTCCTGAGCTTTGCTGATAGCATTTAAAATACGCTCTACCGAATCATTGTTTTTAATAACATAGTCAAATGCACCCGATTTTATCAGATCTATTGCAACCTGAATGTCCGATTGATTTGAAAGAATTATTATTTCTGCATCAGGTAATCGGTCTCTCAAAATTCTCAACGTATCCAAACCTTTTAATCCCGGAAGGTTATAGTCAAGAATAAAAATATCGGTGTTTTTTTCAAACTCCAGATTATTAATGAGTTCTTCTGAGTTATTGTATATTTTAAAATTACAATTTAATAGGTCTTTTATCTTATGTTCAAGGAATAAAGCATATAGTTCGTTGTCCTCAACTAAAGTTATATTGATTTTTATCTCCTCCATTCTAAAGCTTAAATTTAAAGTCCTATACGCAAGCTGTTGCTAAATGATTCTTAAAAAATTATTAAAAAGACTCTGCCTCGGAGTGATTCCTCTTAAGGTAAATATATTAAAACATGCTGAAAATTAATAAGATTTGGAAATTTAGTAGGCACTAATGAAAAATAGAAAAGTGCAAAAAACAGACTACCAATGGTTTGATTGAATTTTTTTAAAAATTCTTATTGAAATAACTTTATTGAATGAAAGGTATGCAGTCAAAAGACTTTAATTGTATTTCGGCCACCCCATTCAATCATATAAAATTGATTAAGTGCAAAATAGTAACACCGTGTATTATTTTTGAAATTCTATCCGATTTTATATCTGGACTCTATAAATTTTTGGATTTCATTTACCAGGATGGGGCTGATTCCGAGAATTGTTACAATGAACCATTGAAATCTATTCAAAGGAATTACTTCAAATGTTTGTCTTAATATCGGAACGAACATTATTAAAACAGTAAGAAAGACCGATGTTAATGTTCCCAGAAACAATTTTTTGTTTTCAAGTAAACCAGTTACCAGAATAGAATCTTTGCTTCTGATATTGAAGATATTTAAAGCGGAAGATATAGACATGACAATAAAAGCCATAGAGACTCCTAATTCTCTGGACCCGATTTCAGGAGCATTTGCACCTAAGAAGAATCCTAGTAGGACAATAATTACAAAATTTAAAGAACGTTGGAAAATTTTGAATCCCAATCCATCAGCGAAAACACCGGAATCTTTTCTCAAAGGAAGTCTTTTCATGACCCCTCTTTCTGATTTTTCAAATGAAAGGAAGAATCCTGGTATACCATCTGCTATTACATTAACCATCAGGATTTGGACAGCCGTTAGTGGTGCACCCCAACCTAATGTGACTCCAGCCAGCATTATAAAGATTTGAGCAAAATTTACAGACAACAGGAAATAAATTGTTTTCCTGATATTGTCGAAAGAAGTACGTCCTTCTTTGATTGCGCTGACAATGGTAGCAAAATTGTCGTCTGTAATAATCATATCAGAAGCATTTTTAGAAACCTCTGTTCCTGTTATACCCATTGCCACTCCAACATCTGCAGCTTTCAGAGCCGGGGCATCATTCACTCCATCTCCAGTCATTGCTACAACTTCTCCTTTTGATTGCCACGCCTGTACGATTCGAATTTTATCCTGAGGAGATACACGAGCATAAACTGATATATTTTTGATTTTCTCTTTCAGTTCATCATCACTCATCTTAGATAGTTCCAGACCAGTGACTACTAATTCAGATTTTTCATCTTCTAAGATTCCGATTTCTTTGGCGATTGCCTGAGCCGTGAGCTTATGATCACCTGTAATCATGACCGTCTTAATTCCCGCGTCTTTTGCTTGTTTTACTGCTTCTTTGGATTCTTCCCTCGGTGGGTCAATCATTCCGATTAATCCGAGAAATTCTAAATTAGTCTCCAAGGTTTCTTCGTTAATTACTTCTGGATAAGCGGATAATTTTTTCGTAGCAATAGCAATAACTCTCAAAGCTTTTGAAGCGAATTCATCATGGATTGCCAGGGCTTTAATTCTTTGCTCTTCAGTTTTCCAATTCACCGGGATCCTGTCAAATGCTCCTTTTGTTACTACCAGGTGATTACCATTTTCCAGAAGATGCAGAGTCGTCATTAGTTTTCTTTTTGAATCGAATGGTAATTCTTCAACTCTGGGAAATTCCCGTTCAGCTTCTACTCTTGTTAAACCTTTTTTATGTAATAATCTGATAATGGCTAACTCCGTCGGGTCACCTACTACTTTCTCGTTTTGTTCTTCATCTACTTCTATGGTAGCATTCGAGCAGACTGTCAGTAACACTAACGTCTTCATTTCTTCTTCTGAAAATTCTTCAGTGGAATAGGTAGGTTCACCTGATTCAATCCAAATCTGTTGAATTTTCATTTTGTTTTGTGTCAAAGTCCCGGTTTTGTCAGAACAAATAACAGAAGTATTTCCAATGGTTTCAATCGCAGGAATTTTTCTGATGATGGTATTCTTCTTCACCATGTTGAAGACCCCGCGAGAAAGAATCATAGTAACAATAATCGGAAGGGTCTCTGGTACTGCAGCCACACCTAAAGAGATACCGATTAATAGCATATCCGGAGTAGAATGGTTGTGGATGAAAATGCCAATTAAGAATACTGCTATAGCTGCTAATAAGGCAATTAAAGATAATCTTTTAGATAACTGTGCTAGCTTGATTTGAAGAGGAGTTTTCAATTTCTCTGTCTCATTCAATAGCTTAGCAATATTACCCATTTCAGTATTCATTGCAGTTTTGACTACTACAGCCCTTCCTCTACCATTCGTTACAAGAGTTCCAGAGAACACCCAATCAAATCGATCACCAATGGGGGAATTATCCTGAGAACGGAAATTTTCATTTTTAAGAACAGGCTCAGATTCTCCAGTCAAAGATGCTTCGTCAACTTGAAGAGAATTCGTCTCCAAAAGCTGACAATCAGCTGTGATAATATCTCCACTGTTAAATTCTGCAATATCACCTGATACGAGCTCATTTGCTTTAATTCTGGACTTCTTTCCATCTCTTATGACAGTTGTAGTATTTGTATTAAGTCGTTTAAGAGCCTCTAGAGCTGCCTCTGATTTACTCTCTTGATATACTGCTACGACTACATTTATAATAACTATAGAAAGAATCACAAATACTTTAGCCCAACCGCTGCCTTGAGTTACAGCTACGTATCCTGCAATGGCAGCAGCTATCATCAAAATGATTGAAGTGATTTCGGTCAAATGGTGAAAAGATTTCTGGAGAAGCGTTTCTTTCTTCTGTTCTTCAAATTCATTGTATCCATTCAGATGTAATCTATTTTTAGCTTCTTGTTGAGTTAAACCATTAAGAGAATTGGTTTTCAACCGTTCCACTACTTCTTCTTTTGATTCTTTAAATGTCATAGAATTTCCTATCATTTAGCTGATCCTATTATGGAAGCATCGGAAAGAGTTAACCCTTATAAATTGGATAGGTTATTGAAAATATTAAGTGTAACACTTTTTTTTCAGGAGAAGCTTCGGAGATATGGGAAATGCTATTAGAAGAGATAAAAAAATAAAAAAGCCTTCAGATATTTCTGAAGGCTTTTGGCTCCCCCTGCTGGACTTGAACCAGCGACCCTCTGATTAACAGTCAGATGCTCTAACCAGCTGAGCTAAGGAGGAATGTCATTCGTTAGCGGGTAACTATTCGAGAAAACTTATCGAAACACCCAAAATAAGTTGTAAAGCAATTAAGCAATAAAAAAGCCTTCAGAAATTCTGAAGGCCTTTTGCTCCCCCTGCTGGACTTGAACCAGCGACCCTCTGATTAACAGTCAGATGCTCTAACCAGCTGAGCTAAGGAGGAATGTTATTCGCTAACGGAGTGCAATATTAGCCGATTGAATTTAATTATGCAATAGCTCTCGAAATATTTTTTTAAATTTTTTTTAACTGCTTAATTATATGCGTGATATAATATGGGAAAAACTATGAAAATAGGCATAGGTGTCATTTTGTCTTATGTGAATTTGTGAAAAATGAACAAACAGGACAAATTGGCATTGTGTCTTGTGAGAAAATTGAGTGGCATATTTTTTTCTTAATGTCATTTAAATCAAAAATGGAAAATAATATGACACTATTAGTAAAAGAAAACAGAGAAAAAGATTTCACTCCAAAATCATTTTCAGATTTTATCGATAGCTTTTTCAATGAGGCATCGGCTATACAGAGTAATCAGGCAAAGTATTTCTCACCTAAAGCTGATATACTAGAAGCGGAGAAAGAATTTCAGATTCAGCTGGCATTACCAGGACTTAAAAAAGAAGATATCAAAGTTGATTTTCATGATAAAAGACTAACGGTAAGCGGGGAGAGAAAAGCTGAATTTAAAGAGCAGGGGAAAAAAGTACACGCTTTAGGCACTGCCTATGGGCAATTCCACAGATCATTTGTATTGCCAGATGAAATTTCTCATGAGAGTATTCAGGCCGAGTTTAAAGATGGAATTTTATTCATTACAATTCCAAAGGCTGCAAAAGTTGAAAAGAAATCAGTGATTGAGGTGAAATAATTTGTTCCAGAATCCGGAGAAATTTTAAAACTCCGGATTTTTTTAATTAAAATACTTGTTGCATTTTTTCGTTAACGAGAAACAACTCTCAATTTTCTAAAAGTAAGTATGAAAGCAAAACACATTGTTCTTCTGGCTCTCGTCACGTCTTTGCTTGGTGGGGCCGTTTCCATTTTCGGGTACAAATACCTGGTTGGAGAAAAGTATATTTATTCTGTACAAAACAGGCCACCTGTTGTCCTTTCCAATTATTCTGCAGATACAGCTTCTGTTGTAGTGCCGGAAGGACTTAATTTTATTCATGCTGCTGATGCTGCAAGACCTGCAGTAGTCCACATCAAAACTTCTTATGAACCAAAAAGTCAGGGACAGCAGAAAGTCTACCCGGGAGGACCAATGGATCAGATGTTGAAGGATTTCTTCGGAGAAGGATTTTCAATGCCTGAAGGAAACTATCAAAACAGTGGACCTCAGGAAGCATCAGGCTCTGGTGTTATCATTTCTGCGGATGGATATATCATTACCAACAACCACGTGGTTGAAAATGCAGATAAAATAGAAGTTGTTCTTAATGACAAAAGAAGCTTCACAGGAAAGCTTCTAGGTACAGACCCTTCAACGGATTTGGCTCTTGTGAAAATCGAAGAGAATGATCTTCCTACTGTGACTTACGGTAATTCAGATAATGTAAAAATCGGAGAATGGGTATTAGCTGTTGGTAACCCGTTTAATCTTACTTCAACAGTTACAGCTGGTATCGTAAGTGCAAAAGCAAGAAACATCAATATTCTGAAGAGCAAAGACAATCTTGCAATAGAGTCTTTTATTCAGACAGATGCTGTTGTAAATCCAGGAAATAGTGGAGGTGCCCTAGTTAACCTTAGAGGTGAGCTAATAGGTATTAATACTGCCATTGCTTCTCCAACTGGTTCTTATGCTGGTTATTCTTTTGCAGTGCCTGTTGCCTTGGTAAAGAAAGTTATAAAAGATCTGGCTGAATATGGTACTGTTCAAAGAGCATTACTTGGAGTTAGTATCATGGAGATCAACTCAACTCTTGCAAAAGAAAAGGGACTTAAAGACGTTACCGGAGTTTATGTCGCCTCTGTAAATCAGTCAAGCGCAGCTGATAAAGCTGGTTTAAAAGAAGGAGATGTTATTACTCATGTAAATCAGGTTCCTGTTAACTCTTCAGCTTCATTGCAGGAGAATGTTGCAAGGTTCCGTCCGGGAGATAAAATTAAAGTGAAGTATGTGCGTGATGGAAAAGAACAAGAAGTTGATGCAGTACTTATGAATACCAAAGGAAACACTCAGCTTGTGAAGAAAGAAGATGTCACAGCTTCAACAAAAACAGTTGGAGCGAGCTTGATCGATCTTTCAAAAGAAGAAATGAAAAAGTTGGGTATTGATGGTGGAGCAAAAGTTACAAAGCTGCTTCCTGGTAAATTTAAAGATGCAGGAATTAAAGAGGGCTTTATCATTACTTCATTAGATAAGCAAAAGGTAAAAAATGCTGAAGATCTGATGCACTATCTTGATAGCAATAAATCTGAAGGCACGCTGGTGGGCGGTGTCTACCCGAATGGACAAAAAGCTTATTACGCAGTTGCCTGGTAAGAGTTGGGATTATCATTAAATAATTTGAAAGGCGTCGAATAGACGCCTTTCTTTTTTTGTTTTACTTTAAAATCAAAACAATTTTTTACAGATTAGCATTTATATTGATCAATCGAAAATTCTTCATCAATGAAACTGAATTTAAAAGGAGCAGAAAAAATAGACTTTGCAGGTATTCTGACAGAGCTGGGCTTAAAAAATATCAATCCTGCCTTTAGTACAGGAAGACTTGATGCCGGAAAAGGAAAGAGGACTATAAAAGAAATATTCTCTCCAGTAGATGGAGGCTCAATTTCTAAAGTATATTTCGCAAATGATGAAGATTATGAGCATGTAATTGTAACCGCACAAAAAGCTTTTGAAGAATGGAGAAAGTGGCCTGCTCCGAAAAGAGGTGACATTGTAAGGCAGATAGGAAACAGGCTTCGTGAACATAAAGATGCACTTGGCAAATTGGTAACCTGGGAAACCGGTAAAATAATGCAGGAAGGATGGGGAGAAGTGCAGGAGATGATTGATATCTGCGACTTGGCAGTTGGCTTATCAAGACAGCTTCAAGGATTTACAATGCATTCAGAACGTCCGGAACACAGAATGTACGATCAGTATCATCCTCTCGGATTGGTAGGAATTATATCAGCATTTAATTTTCCAGTTGCTGTTTGGTCCTGGAATGCTATGTTGGCTGTTGTCTGTGGAGATGTATGTATCTGGAAACCCTCTGAGAAAACTCCACTTACAGCTGTAGCTTGTCAGAATATCATAAAGCAGGTGCTAAAGGAAAATCAGGTTCCAGAAGGTGTATTCAGCTATATCATAGGTGGAGCAGAGATAGGATCCAAGCTATCTGAAGATACAAGGATTCCTCTTATTTCAGCTACCGGTTCTACAAGAATGGGTAAAAAAGTTGGAGAAAAGGTGGGGGCAAGGCTTGGTAAATCTTTACTGGAACTTGGAGGGAATAATGCCATCATCGTAACTGAGAAAGCTGATCTTGATCTGGCAATCAGAGCAATTGTTTTCGGAGCAGTTGGCACTTGTGGTCAGAGATGCACAACTACAAGAAGAATAATCGTACATGAAAATGTATATGATGTTGTAAAAAAGAGATTGAAAAAGATTTATAATGACCTTCCGATTGGTAATCCTTTTAAACAAGGTATTTTAGTAGGACCACTGATTGACAAGGCTGCAACTGAGAATTATCTGGCAGCACTTAAAAAAGTCGTTAAAGAAGGCGGAAAGCTCGTAACAGGTGGAACTGTTATCGAAAGCAAAGACTACCATACTGGTACTTATGTATATCCAGCATTGGTAGAGGCAAAGAATGAATTTTCAACTGTTCAGGAAGAAACATTTGCTCCTATACTATATCTGATTAAGTATTCAGGGCCTGTGACTGAGGCGATAAGAATCCAGAATGATGTGAAACAAGGATTGTCTTCTTCAATTTTTTCAAATGATATCAGAGAAACTGAAACATTTCTTTCACATTTTGGTTCTGACTGTGGTATCGCCAACGTGAATATAGGAACTTCCGGCGCAGAAATTGGCGGAGCATTTGGAGGAGAGAAGGAGACAGGAGGAGGGAGAGAGTCAGGTTCAGATGCGTGGAAAGTTTATATGCGAAGACAAACCAATACAATCAATTTTAGCTCAAAACTACCTCTGGCTCAAGGGATCAAGTTTGATTTATAGGTACCTGAGTAAAATTATTCTTTTGAAGTGTCCATTTTGTTTTTAATTTAGCGAGATATTTAAAAAAGTTAAGATTTTTTATGGCTTCCAATGGAAAGAAGTATTACGCTGTAATGCTTGTTGATGACAACGAAATCGATAATCTAATCAATCAGAAGATGATTGAAGCCGCTAATATCTGCGAGCACATTTTCGTACATTCGGGAGCAAAAAGCGCAATAGAGTTTTTGAAAAATATTGAAAAGCTCGCAAAAGGCCCGCTGGATCTTTATCTTCCTGAAATCATTTTTCTGGATATTGACATGCCTCTGATGGATGGTTTTCAATTTCTGGATGAATTCGAAAAATTGAGCGACAGTATTAAGGCTCACAGCAAGGTGATCATGCTAACTTCCTCTCTGAATCCTCAGGATATGAATAAGGCGAAGAAAAATCAATATGTCTTAAAATACATCAATAAACCTTTAACTCAGGAGAATCTAAAAAAACTTTAGATTCTCTTAAGTTAATCTGTTTATAAAGTCCTCGTCCAGCTTCAGATATTTCAATGGTGAGAAATACGGAGGATTGATGGCTTTTATTTTTTGGATATATCCCTGAATTTTTCCTGACTTGCTCTTCTTTACATCATTCAATGATGTCTTTAATATTTTTGTAAATAAAAGGATATGAACGCAGTTTCCTTTGCCCAATAATCTTACCTGGCGTTGTATGCTGTTTACAAGCTGATTAAATAAATCATAATCCTTCATCAGGCAATATTGTAATGCTAGGAATAGCTTTATCTCCAATTGAGTGTATGGATACTTTTTCAGACTCAGGTCATTCAGCATGTTATTTACATACTTTGCCGCTTCATCATATTTGTCTCCATAGTAACAGGATATAGCACGGTAAAGTACATAGATGATATATTGAGGAACGTTGTTCTTGTCGATATCAAAATCTTCGAAAATGGATTTATTTTCTTCATATAATAAATTCTCATTTTCCAGACGCATATGTCTTTCCAGTTTTGTCAGAAGAAACTGGGGAGTAAAAGTGTACAGGTTGTAATTAGAAATAAAGATTGCTGCCGTCTCATTGACCTCTTCATAATATTTTTCGGCTTTTCTGTATACCGCAACATTGGTGTAGTATTCAAGCTTCAGATATTCAAAAACCAGTTTTAAATGATAGTAGATCGGATCTAGGTAATAAGAATCGAAGATAGTTTGAACCTTATCAAATATATCTTCAATAGGGTCTTGCTGACCTTCCGAATTAATGCTCTTTTCTACAAATAACCAGTGGTAGATGTTCAGGCAAGACATGTAAATATAAAGACGGTGCGACTGATAAAGATTGGAAACATTCTCCAGCTCTTTTTTCAATAATGTCAATCCCAGTTTTTCAGTCTCGTCGTAAGTG
Source organism: Sporocytophaga myxococcoides DSM 11118 (assembly GCF_000426725.1). Taxonomy (NCBI): domain Bacteria; kingdom Pseudomonadati; phylum Bacteroidota; class Cytophagia; order Cytophagales; family Cytophagaceae; genus Sporocytophaga; species Sporocytophaga myxococcoides. The sequence goes on from NZ_KE384560.1 coordinate 126,070, forward strand.
AGGAAGTATACTCCCAGTTTCTTAAAATACTCAGCAAGCAGATCTTCTGCTTTATCAACAGCTAGCATATAGGCTACGTGTCTGTTATAAAGCTGAGAATAGTTAAATTGATCAGGGCTGTTGATCTGAAGTTTTTTCAGAGTCTTATAAATGATTGTCAACTCATTTGAAAGATCATAATCGAGCAATTCTTTTTCGAGTTTTCTTAATGTCGCAAGCGCAATCGCCTTCTTTTTGGTAAAAACTATTTCGTTAATTGTGGCTACTTTTTTCAAAAGGGTAGTCCTTGGACTTTCCATCTGATGAAGCAGGTATTCCTCAATTTTCTGATTAAGTCTGGAGCGTAAAGTGTAATATGCATTGGTATTAACATCCAACTCCTCCATAATTTTTGTGTCAGATAATTGCTTTTCCCTCATAAATTTGAGGAGATAAGCAGACTTTTCTGCATTACTTTCAATCAGGGAATCATAAATAGAATTATAATTCTTGGGTGAAAGCTGTTTTATAATATTCTTGAGCTTTGACATTTGATTTTCCTGGGGGATAAGGATGTTATCACGCTTAAACTTGTCAAATCTACTAAAAAAAACATCGACTGGAAAGAGAAAAACCTTTAAAAGTTACATTTTTAAGGTTCAAGCGGAAAGTTCCAGGAAGAATGTAATTTTTAGAAAATGAAATAATGGAAATTAAAGTAAGAAAACACGGTGAAAATGAGTTATGTAAGATTGGTGTAATGGGCCTTTTATCAAATAATCTCATAAAAATATTAACGTACAATAATTTAGATATTATTTTTTTATACGCTTAAAAATGGAAAAAGGTAAACAACGTCTGAAATTTTAATTTCAAGTTTGGCTGAAAATGTCACTTTTTTTTATGCGGAAATCATGAATCTCGAAAGCACAATTATAAAAATAGTAATAATTCAGTGTGCAGAAACTGTTAGGTTTGGGGTTGCTGTAAAAAACAAAAGCCCCTGAACTTCAGGAGCTTTTTGTGGAGAATACCGGATTCGAACCGGTGGCCTCTTGCATGCCATGCAAGCGCTCTAGCCAGCTGAGCTAATCCCCCGTTTGCGCTGCAAATATATTAAAAAGGCAGAATAAACAAGAAATCTTTAGTTTAATATCCTGACCGCTTTCACAAACCGCGGATGATAATAATCCGAATATAGGTCATCTTCAATAACCCCCATTTTGGTTGTTGAATGAATGAATTTGACACTGTTGCTCTTTACCTCTGTAACAAGACCAACATGGTTTATTTTATTTCCACCTTTATTATCGCTAAAGAATAGAAGATCGCCTTCTTTGACTTCTCCTATTTTTACAGTTTTTCCAAATTCGCTTTGGGCCGTTGAGGTCCTGGGTAGAGTAATCTCAATTGTTTTGTAGGAATTGCAAACCAGACCTGAGCAATCAATGCCTGATTTTGTTGTTCCTCCATACTTGTAGTGGGTACCAAGATATGATCTGGCAGAAGTGATTACCTGATGAGCCTTGTCTTCACTGGCCTTATCGGTTTTTACTATCTTAGTATTCGAATGATGATTTTTCGCGGATATACTTTGTTTCGATGACTTACAGGAAACCATCGCAGCAACAAAAATCGTTGAGAATAAGATTGGGTTAACTACTGTTTTGATAACTTTGAAGAAATGCATACCAAAGTTTTTGTAAATTTAATAGAATAAAATAAAGGGCTACAATGAATACGCAAACGATTACGGAAAATTTTATTGATGAGTTGGTAAAAATTACTGGCCCTGAGTTTGTGTTCACAGATTCTGAATCATTGGAAAAATATGGTCAGGATGAGACAGAAGATCTTGTTTTTCTCCCTCATGTGGTTGTGAAGCCTGCCAATCCTCAGGAAATCAGTTTGATAATCAGGCTTGCCAATCAACATAAAATTCCTGTTACACCCAGAGGTGCTGGTACTGGCTTGAGTGGTGGAGCATTGCCTGTTGAAAAGGGGATTCTTCTTTCTACAGAAAGACTTAATAAGATTATTTCCATAGATGAAAAAAATTTTCAGGCTACTGTGGAGACTGGGGTTGTGACTCAAATATTTCAGGAAGCAGTAATTGCTAAGGGCCTGTTTTACCCTCCTGACCCTTCAAGCAGAGGAAGCTGTTTTATCGGAGGAAACCTTGCAGAGTCTTCAGGGGGGCCGAAAGCAGTAAAATACGGTGTTACCAAAGATTACGTATTGAACCTTGAAGTGGTTTTGCCTACAGGGGAAATTATCTGGACGGGTGCCAATGTATTGAAAAATGCAACCGGATATAACCTCACGCAACTAATGATTGGAAGTGAAGGTACACTCGGTATTATAACAAAAGTAGTTTTCAGGCTTATACCTCACCCTCCTAAAGACATTGTAATGCTTATTCCTTTCAGATCTTCAGAACAGGCTTGTGAGGCTGTTAACACAATATTGCATACAGGTGTAAGACCTTCAGCACTTGAGTTCATGGAAAGAGATGCTATTGAATGGAGTGTTAGATATCTCAATTTAGATTTGGATCTTCCTCAAGATGTTGAAGCTCATCTTCTGGTAGAGGTAGATGGAAATGATCTTGACTTGCTTTCTCGTGATGCTGAAAAAATTTATGAAGCTGTAAGTGGCTTTGACATTTATGAGCCTTTGTTTGCAGATTCGGCACAACAAAAGGAAGACTTATGGAAAGTCAGAAGAAATGTTGGTCATGCAGTAAAGTCAAACTCAATATATAAAGAAGAAGATACTGTTGTTCCCAGAGCGGAGTTGCCTGCGCTTATTAAAGAAATTAAAAGAATTTCCAATAAATATAATTTTAAGTCTGTTTGCTATGGACATGCCGGGGATGGTAATCTGCATGTAAACATTGTAAGAGGAAATCTGAGTGAAAAAGAATGGAATGAAAATATTCAGGAAGGTATTAAAGAATTATTCAAATATACAGTTGCAGTTGGTGGTACAATCTCTGGAGAGCATGGTATTGGCTACGTTCAGCGTCCTTATATTGAAATAGCGATTGGAGAAAAACAGCTGGAGTTGATGAGAGAGATCAAAAAAGCTTTTGATCCCAATGGAATTTTAAACCCGAATAAAATTTTTTAAGTCAAAGGATATACTTTAAATGTGTGGAATAACAGGAATATTTGCCTATAACCAGATCGGAAGCTTGTACATGATCAACCTTGTAAAGGCAATGAACAAGCTTGAAAACAGAGGGCCTGACTGGAGAGGGAGTTATATAGATGATACATTTGGTTTAGGCCATAGAAGGTTATCAATTATAGATACCAGCAGAAACGGCGATCAGCCGATGAAAGATGAAACCGGAAGGTACATTCTGGTATATAACGGGGAGGTCTTTAACTATCAGGAACTAAAGACAGGCCTTATTAATAAAGGTGTTTCTTTCAATTCTAATTCAGACACTGAAGTTTTACTAAAGCTTTTGATTTATGAAGGACCTGGATGTCTCCAAAAGCTAATCGGTTTTTTTTCCTTTGCACTGCTTGATTTAGAAGAAAATTCAATACTGCTGGCAAGAGACAGGTTTGGAGTAAAACCTTTATACTATTATGAGGATGATGATAAGTTCCTGTTTGCTTCGGAGCTGAAGTCTTTACTAGCTTATAATATTGAACGACATGTAGATAATACTGCTGTGCTGCAATATCTGCAGTTTGGTTTTATTCCGGCACCACATTCAATTATTAAAGGAGTTAAAAAACTTGAGCCTGGCACCTATCTGAATGTAAAGAAAAGAGATTTAAGGATTCACAGATATTATGATCTATCTGAAAAATCAGTTCCGGTAACTGATTCCTATGATGCAGCAAAGCAGAAGATCATCGAATTACTTGATGATTCTGTGAAGAAAAGGATGATCTCAGATGTCCCTCTGGGGGCTTTTCTGAGTGGAGGGATAGATTCTTCGGTCATCGTTGCATTGGCTAGCAATCATAACAAATATCTGAATACCTTTTCAATTGGCTTTAAGGATGAGCCATTTTTTGACGAGACAAAGTATGCGAAACTTGTTGCGGATAAATTTCAGACAAATCATACTGTATTTACACTAACCAATGAAGACCTACTTGAAGAGGTCTATAATGTGCTGGATTATATAGATGAACCATTCTCCGATTCATCGGTCCTTCCATTGTATATTTTGAGCAAACGCACATCCAAGAAGATGAAAGTCGCGTTGTCAGGTGATGGAGGAGACGAGGTGTTTGGTGGATACAATAAACATTTTGCGGATTACAAGATTAGGCAGGGAGGTTTTCTGATGAATGCTGCTACTGCTTTATTACCATTGCTTAAGCAATTACCATCTTCCAGGAATTCTCCTTTTTATAATAAGGTCCGTCAGGCAATTAAGCTTGCAGAAGGGGCGAGGCTGAAAGATGCAGACAGGTATTTGCTTTGGTGTTCATTAAATAATGAAGCGACATTGAAAGGAATATTTACAGAAAACTTTTGGGCAGAGGCAGGAGTAGGGGAGTTGGGGCAGAGAAATAAATATTATCAAAGATTTTTCAAAGGAAAGCCGGACATCAACCAGGTGCTTTTGTCGGATATAAATTTTGTACTTCCAAACGATATGCTGTTCAAAGCAGATATGATGTCTATGGCCAATAGTCAGGAAGTCAGAAGTCCATTCCTGGACCATCGTCTCGTTGAATATGTAAATGGCTTGCCCTCATCCTATAAGATCGGCGAATCTATGCAAAAAAGAATTTTGCAGGATGCCTTCAAGGAGGTCTTGCCTAAAGAACTCTACCGCCGGCCTAAGCAAGGATTTGACGTTCCAATGATGAAGTGGTTCAAATTTGAGTTGCGTCCATTGATCAAGGAACAACTGCTTGAAGACGAATTTATTAGGGAGCAGGGAATTTTTTCTCCAGAGTATATTAAAGGAGTAAAAGAGCAGCTTTTTGGGGGAAAAGCCTTAGATCAGGATAAAGTCTGGAATTTACTGGTTTTCCAATACTGGTATAGAAAATACATTTTCAGATATAATTAATTAATTTACTATTTTTGAAAATAGTTTAAATTAAATAGTGGCTTTTGGTATTACCAAAGGTCAGAATATAAATATTTTAAAACAGGAGAGGGACTTTCAGCGTAAGGTTGAAAGTTTCGATATTTTAAAAAATGAAAAAAGCTTTAATTACTGGAATTACAGGTCAGGATGGTGCATATCTGGCAGAACTTCTTCTTAAAAAAGGTTATGAAGTTCATGGAATAAAGAGAAGAACATCTCTTTTTAATACAGACAGAATCGATCACCTTTACATGGATCCCCATGAAAAGAATGTTAATCTGAAGCTTCATTACGGCGATCTTACAGATTCAACAAACATCATCAGGATTATCCAGGAAGTACAACCCGACGAGATTTACAATCTTGGTGCGATGTCGCACGTGAAGGTTAGTTTTGAAACTCCTGAATACACTGCAAATGTTGACGGGCTGGGTACATTGAGGATTCTGGAAGCAGTTCGTTTATTAGGGTTGACGGAGAAAACTAAGATCTATCAAGCTTCTACTTCTGAGCTTTACGGTTTGGTACAAGAAGTTCCTCAAAGTGAAAAAACCCCTTTCTATCCAAGATCTCCATACGCAGTAGCTAAAATGTATGGTTACTGGATCACAGTAAACTACAGAGAAGCTTATAATATGTTCGCGGTAAATGGTATCCTGTTTAACCACGAATCTCCTCTAAGAGGTGAAACTTTCGTAACAAGAAAAATCACAAGAGGGGTTGCACGTATTGCACTAGGCCTTCAGGATAAACTTTATCTCGGCAACCTTGATGCTAAAAGGGACTGGGGGCATGCTAAAGATTATGTAGAGGCAATGTGGCTGATGCTTCAGCAGACAAAACCTGAAGACTTTGTAATTGCCACCGGTATTACAACTACAGTAAGAGACTTTGTAATCCTTGCATTTAAAGAAGTGGGTATAGAACTTGAGTTCAAAGGTAAAGGAGTTAAAGAAGTTGCAAAGGTTAAGTCCTGCTCTAATAAGGCCTTCCAGTTGAAAAAAGGAACAGAGGTTTTAGCAGTTGATCCGATGTATTTCAGACCTACCGAAGTAGAACTATTAATCGGAAACCCAACTAAGGCTAAGAAAAAACTTAAATGGAAGCCTCAGTATAATTTAAAGTCTTTAGTTAAGGAAATGGTAAAATCGGATGTTGAACTATTTAAGAGAGACGAATATCTGAAACAAGGCGGACATAAGATTCTGAATTATTTTGAATAGTATGCAGAAGGACAGTAAAATTTTTGTTGCCGGGTCGAGGGGAATGGTAGGTTCTGCCATTGTAAGGAAGCTGCAGAAGGAAGGATTCTCCAACCTGGTCCTTAGAACCTCTAAGGAGCTGGATCTAAGAGATCAGAAGCAGGTGCAGGATTTCTTTGAAAAGGAAAAACCTGAGTATGTATTTCTTGCTGCAGCCAAAGTAGGAGGAATATTGGCCAACAACACTTACCGGGCAGATTTTATCTATGAAAACCTGATGATACAGAATAATGTGATTCATCAGGCCTATGTACATAAGGTGAAGAAGCTGATGTTTCTGGGCTCTTCCTGTATTTATCCAAAACTGGCGCCCCAGCCTTTAAAGGAAGAAAGTCTTTTAACAGGTTTACTTGAGTATACTAACGAACCTTATGCAATTGCTAAAATTGCTGGAATAAAGATGTGTGAAGCATACAGAGATCAGTATGGATGCAATTTCATTTCTGTAATGCCTACTAATCTTTATGGTCCTAATGACAATTATGACCTTAAGAATTCTCACGTATTACCTGCACTGATCAGAAAGTTTCACACTGCAAAAAAGGAAGCTCAGGAGACTGTTGAGATATGGGGAACCGGTTCTCCAAAGAGGGAGTTCCTTCATGTGGATGACCTTGCGGATGCATGTTTCTTTTTGATGCAAAACTATAATGAAAAAGGATTTCTGAACATCGGAGTAGGGGATGATATCACTATCAAAGACCTTGCGCTACTTGTCAAAAAGATTGTTGGCTTTGAAGGAGAGTTGGTTTTTGATACATCTAAACCTGATGGAACACCAAGGAAATTAATGGATGTAGGCTGCCTTAATGGTTTGGGCTGGAAGGCAAGTATTCCTCTTGAAGAAGGAATTGCTTCTGTGTATAGTGAGGTCAAATCAATATTGTAGATAATTGGAACGCCGCCTGTAGCTTATAATTAAAAGTGCAGGTGGCGTTTATCTTTTTATTATTTTTTTGTGTAATAAAATAAATCCACCTCAGAGTTATAAAATGGACTTCATTCCTTTTCTTGATCTAAGCAGACAATATCAAAAGATAAAGCAAGAGCTGCTTAAGGCAAGTGAAGAGGTTTTTGAAGCTTCAACATTTTCACTTGGTTCCGACGTTGAAAAATTCGAGGAACAATTTGCTTCTTTTTGTAAGGTAAAACATGCTGTAGGCGTCGATAACGGAACTTCAGCAATTGTACTAGCTCTAAAATCCTGCGGAATCAAAGAGAACGATGAAGTTATCGTTCCGGCTAATTCATTTATCGCTACAGCAGCTGCCGTCTCGCACATTGGAGGAGTCCCGGTATTTGTGGACTGCACAACTGATACATGGCAAATAAGTCCGGAAGATGTGAAGAGAAAAATTACGTCAAAGACAAAAGCGATTATAGGTGTGCATCTTTATGGAATGCCATTTGATGTTGAAGGCATTCGAAAAATTGCAGAAGAAAATAAACTATTACTTATAGAAGATTGTGCTCAGGCACAGGGGGCGACCTACAACGGAGTGTCTGTCGGAAATTTTGGAAAAGCGGGCACCTTTAGCTTTTACCCGGTAAAAAACCTTGGAGCGTATGGTGAAGCCGGAGCTGTGGTAACTAATGATGATGAGGTTTCGGAGAGAGTTAAAAGATTAAGAAATCATGGAAGTGTTGAAAAATATGTCCATGAAGAAATAGGCTTTAACATGAGGATTGATGCTCTTCAGGCGGCATTTTTATCAGTAAAATTAAAGCATTTGAATGAATGGAATTTTAGACGAAGAGAGATTGCTGAATTTTATATAGGTACTATCAAAAATCCTAAACTGACATTTCAATATGTACCTGAGAACTGTCATTCGGTGTATCATCTTTTTGTAGCGACTATCAAGGACAGAGATGGTTTTCGGGATTATTTAAACCAACATAAGATAGGAAGCGGCCTTCATTATCCCATACCTTGTCACCTTCAAAAAGCATATTCATCTTTGGGCTATTCAAAAGGGGATCTGCCGAATTCCGAATATCTTGCAGAGCATTGTCTTTCGCTTCCAATGTTCCCTGAGTTAAGACAATCTGAGCTGGAATATATTGCCCAGGTGATAAATAAATATTAAGATTCTTTTTTCAGAAAGGCAGTAAATGTTTTTTACCGGCCTTGATCATTCTTTCGATCATATCAACAACCTGCATTCCTTCTTCTGCTGTAGTGGTAGCGCGGCTTCTGCCTTTTAAAGTATCCACCACATTTTCTATAATGAAATGATGATTCGCAGCAGAACCTTTGTAATATCCATAATCATTCGGTGGATTGGATGGCGCAAGCTCAGGCATTGTATAATCTTTGACATTGCAATAAACCACTTCATTCATATATTGTCCTCCTACTTTTATTGTACCTTTTTCGCCGATTATGGTAATACTGCTTTCCAGGTTTTTATCATAAACAGAAGTGGTAAAATTAAAAGAGCCTGTTCCTTCATGTACAAAGTCAAAGTTAATGTATCCTGAGTCTTCGAATTCTGTGAGGCCGTTGTGTGAAAAATTATGAAAAGTAGAACGAATATTCTTGATGTCTCCAAAAAGCCAGAACATCATATCTATGAAATGAGAAAACTGAGTGAATAAGGTTCCTCCATCAAGCTTTTTAGTTCCTTTCCAGGTATGTTTATGGTAATAACGTTCATCCCTGTTCCAGAAACAATTGATCTGCACCATGTATATTTTACCCAGTCGTTTTTCTTCCATGATATTTTTCAACCATACAGACGGCGGACTATATCTATTCTGCATAACACAGAATACTTGCTTGTTCATTCTCCTGCTTTCTTCAATTACCTCGCGGCATTTATCTGAAGAAATATCCATAGGCTTTTCAATGACTACGGATTTATTTGCCTGAAGAGCGATTATTGCCTGATCTGCATGGAGCGCATTGGGTGTGCATATATTAATTACGCGGGATTCGGGATGATTTTTTAATAGGGCATTTATAGAATTATAAAAAGGAAGATGACTAAAGCTGGCCAGATCTAAATTTTCTTTAGGTTTTATATCGCATAGAGCGACAACTTCAGCCTCAGGATGTTGCTCAATCATTGCAGCATGTCTTTTTCCAATATGACCGCAACCTATGATTGCAAATTTTATCGTTTCTTCCTTCACTATAATATTAACTAATTCTATTTACTGTACTGTTTTTTAACTCGTATTGTTGTCCGCTTTCTCTGCAAACAGCAATTCCGGCTTCGTTAAACTGTAATTTATGTCCGTATTCGCTCATCCAGCCTTTATGTCTGCCAGGGTTTCCTATAATCAGGGCAAATGGCTGAACTGATTTTGTCACTACGGTACCTGCTCCGATAAAGGCAAATTCTCCGATGGTGATTCCGCAGATAATTGTAGCGTTGGCGCCAATCGTAGCCCCTCTTTTAACAAGTGTCTTTTTGTATTCGCTTTTTCTGACAATAGCGCTTCTCGGATTTATTACATTGGTAAAAACCATTGAAGGTCCAAGAAAGACATCATCTTCACATTCGACACCTGTGTATACGGAGACATTATTCTGAATTTTAACATTATTGCCAAGAATGGTTCCCGGTGATATAACAACGTTTTGACCCAGCGAACAATTGTCTCCGATTTTGGAATTAGGCATAATATGACAGAAATGCCAGATTTTGGTGCCTCCCCCGATGACACAACCAGGATCTACGACTGCGGTTTCATGTACAAAATAATTCTCAGGCATAAAAATTAGGCTTTGAAGAAAGCCAGTAATTTATTCGCAATATAAGATAATTCTTCGGGATTAAGATCCGGATGCATGGGCAGAGAAAGTACCTCTTCTGCCAACATTTCAGCTACCGGAAAATCTCCTTTTTTATATCCTAAATACGAATAAGCCTTCTGAAGATGAAGGGGAACCGGATAATAAATCATTGAAGGAATGCCATTTTCTTCAAGGAATTTCCTAAGGTCGTTTCTTTTTTTCTTTATTCTTAGAGTGTATTGATGAAAAACATGGCTGTTTCCTGAAGAAATAGCAGGAGTGACAATTTCTTCAATGCCGGCAAATTTTTCATTATAAAATTCTGCGGCTTTTTGTCTTTTTGAAATGTCTTCTGCAAGATATTTTAATTTGACAGATAAAACTGCCGCCTGAATTGTATCCAGCCTGGAATTTACCCCAACTAATTCGTGCTGATATTTCTGAGCCTGACCATGATTGGCTATCATTTTGATTTTTTGGGCCAGGTTATTGTCAGCGGTAAAAATAGCTCCACCATCACCAAAGCATCCTAAAACTTTGGATGGAAAAAAGGAAGTTGTACTGATGTCACCAATTGAACCGGTCGTGACCTTTTCCTGCTTTAAAATGTGCTCAGATCCAAGGGACTGTGCATTGTCTTCAATAATTTTGATCCCAGTTTTTTCAGTAAGTTTTTTAATTGTTGCCATGTCACATGCCTGGCCAAACAAATGAACCGCAATAATAGCCCTGGTTTGCGAAGTGATCAGTGGAGGAATTTTTAGCGGATCGATGTTAAAGGAAGTCGGGTCAGAATCTATCAATACTGGCTTTAATTTTAATATTGCTGCTGCTTCCAGAGGGGCGACATAGCTGAAGGCAGGGATAATAATTTCAGCGTTTTCCTGTAATTCGCAAGCCATTAAAGCGATCTGAAGTGCATCTGTTCCATTTCCACAACTGATGCAGAAAGGGATATTTACAAATTTGGAAAGTTCAGATTCAAAAGCTTTTACTTGAGGACCTTGAATAAAATGAGTTGAAGAAATGACTCGTCTCAGTTCATTATCTATTTCAGTTTTATATCGGAAATATTGTTTTTCCAGATCAACCAGCTTTATTTGCATTCCTTGTTTTTTAACTCAATAATTTAAAAAGTTGTTGCTTCCTTTGAAGGAGAGATTATTAAAATGTAAATTTAAATAAAAGACTTAAAACCGCGTCTTTTAGCATGAAGGTCCCCAAAAATATTAAAATATAAATATCCTTAAAATAGCGTTTTTATTCCGGAAGGATGAAAAAGGGACGTAGAAATAAACTGAAAGTCATTTCTCAGCGTAAAAATCCATTATTGAATAGTTTTCATGAGTGAAATAGAAAATTTAGAACGAATTGAATATGAAATAAAACCCGCCGGAAATCTTTCGTTAAACCTTAGTGAACTTTGGCAATATAAAGAACTCTTTTATTTTTTTACCTGGAGGGATATTAAAGTTAAGTATAAGCAGACCTATCTTGGAGTAGCCTGGGTTGTATTACAACCTTTTATTACAATGATAGTGTTTTCAGTTTTCTTTGGAAGATTGCTTAAAGTCCCGTCAATGGGATTGCCATATCCTTTATTTGTGTTTTCCGGATTGATGTTCTGGAACATTTTCTCCAGCGGGCTTACCAATTCTGGTGATAGCATGGTTTCAAATGCGAATATTATAAAAAAGATCTATTTCCCAAGACTGATAATTCCGGTATCCGCATTACTTGTATCAGTGTTTGATTTTGTTTTTACATTTATTCTTTTTGTGGGGCTGGCACTGATTTTAGGATTTTCAGTTCCATTCAGGTTCTTTGCTTTTCTTCCATTAGGACTTTTGTTAACTATTTTAACCACTTTTGGATTAGGCACCTTGCTTTCAGCCTTAAATGTAAAATATAGAGATTTTCGCTATACCATACCATTTATTATACAGCTTACATTATTTCTCACCCCAGTGATATATCCTGTTTCTATTATTAAATCAGATTGGGCTAAATATTTTTTTGCCTTAAATCCAATGACAGGAGCCATAAATCTGAGCAGAGCAGGTCTTACAAATACTTCAGTAGATATCATACCTCTTTTGATAAGCGTTGGCTCTGCCTTAATTATAGCTGTTCTGGGTATTTTGATTTTCAAAAAAACAGAGGCTTACTTTGCTGATTTGGCCTGATAATTATGAAACCGATACTTGAAGTAAAAAATATTTCGAAAAAATACCGGATTAATAAGGAAGGAGCAGGGTACCTGTCTTTGCGAGATACTATAACGGATTTATTTACCGGTAAAAAGGCAAGTGCAAAAGAGGACTTCTGGGCATTGAAGGATCTTTCATTTGATATATATCCAGGTGAAAGTATTGGAATTATCGGAAGAAACGGAGCCGGGAAATCTACATTATTAAAGATTCTATCAAAGATCACAACTCCCACAGAAGGAAAAATTATATCCAGAGGACGAATTTCAAGTCTGCTGGAAGTCGGTACCGGCTTTCATCCTGAATTGACCGGTAGAGAGAATATTTTTCTTAACGGATCTATTCTTGGGCTTAAGAAAAGCGAGATTGTCAAGCATTTAGATTCAATAATAGATTTCAGTGGTGTAGAAAAGTTTCTTGAAACTCAGCTGAAACACTATAGCAGCGGAATGCAGCTAAGACTGGCATTTGCTGTTGCTGCTCATCTTGAGCCGGAGATATTAATTATTGATGAGGTTCTTGCTGTGGGTGATGCAGAATTCCAAAAAAAATGTATTGGAAAGATGGGGGAGATTAGTAAAAGCGGAAGAACAATTTTATTTGTCAGTCATCAACTGGGAATAGTTTCACAACTCTGCAGGAGAGCAATATTACTTAATAATGGCACTCTGGTTCATGATGATACACCAGCCTCTGTTATCGATCTTTATATAAATAACCATCAGAGTAAGGAGGATCAATACATTAATGAAAGCTCTTCAAAAGAAATTTATATAAGTTCAGTCAGAACATTGAATGACAAAAATGAGCAAACAAACTCCTTCGTTTTCGACCAGAAAATTCTGATTGAAATTATTATCAAAAATACATCTGTCGCAAGAGGTGTTAAACTTTCCTGTACAATTCAAAGCAAGACCGGAGAATATTTAACAACATTGATTGAAGATTTGGATAAATTTGAAAATCTTGGTGAAGATATCTATAAATTAAAAATTGAATATCCGGCAAAAATAATTGCTCCAAATAGTTACGCTTTCAGAGTTGCTTTGTTTTTTCCGCATGGCAAAGTATATGACCTGGTAGAAATGATATGTCCGATTAAGATTCAGGATAACGGGTCTAATATGGCTCTGTTTGAAGGGGTGGACTACGGAAATTTTATTCTCGATTATAAAGTGGTGAATTAATGGAATTGTATCTGAAGAAGCTTTATTATCGGTTAAGATATTTTTTTGACAGCAGAACACTTAAGATGAAAATGTATGCTGTTAATAAAAATTATACTATTGGAAATAGAACTGATATTCATGCTCTGGATATATTAATAAATGGTCCGGTAAGGGGAAATACCAATGTGAGTATCGGAAACGATTCTATTATTCATGGTGAGATAGTATTGTATAAACATGATTCAAAAGTAATCATAGGAGATCGTGTATATATAGGGCCTGGCACGAAAATTTATTGTTATGATACAATCGAGATTAAAGATGATGTAATGATCTCCTGGGGATGTACCTTGATAGATACGAATGCACATTCTCTCCATGCTGAAGAACGCAAAAATGATGTACTTTCATGGGCAAAAGGATGGCAATATAAAGACTGGTCCAATGTAAAATATGCAAGAATTTTAATTGAAAATAATTGCTGGATCGGATTCAATAGTATACTTACAAAAGGTGTGATACTGGAAGAAAATGTTGTAGTAGGTGCTGGAAGTGTTGTAACAAAAAAGGTGGGCAGAAATTCTGTAGTTGCAGGAAATCCTGCTCAAGTGATAAAACAAGTTGATTAAGTAAGTATGAATCTTAGAGATCTTATACCAGACAGACTAAGGCTTTTAAGGGTAAGACTTAAATGGTTTTTAAATAATTATAATTCTATAAAATACAATAGTGAATTATTCACTCCTGAAGAACTTCAGGGGCCAGTCACTTTTTTTGCTGACGGTTTAATCACTAGCAATAATTGTGACTTTATTACTGAGGAAAACTTTTCCAAAGCTTATCAATTGGCTAAGGAAACCAATCCATGGCCTAATTTTACTTTGCAATGGAGGGTTTATACAGTTTGTTGGTTTGCAAATTTTGTAAAAGATCTTGATGGTGATTTTGTAGAATGTGGTGTAAATACCGGAGCATACGCAAGAGCCATTATTGAATATGTAAAATTTGAAAAGCTTGAAAAACAGTTTTATCTTTTTGATACCTATGAAGGATTGGTAGAGTCAATGGTCTCTGAAAAAGAAAAAGAAGCTGGCATTGGAGGTTATGTAGGGTTTTATAATGATGTTTACAATCAGGTTAAGGAGACTTTTGCACCATTTGAAAATGTCAGGATTGTCAAAGGCATAGTCCCTCAGAGCCTTTCATCAGTTAAGGTTGACAAGATTTGCTATCTGAGTATAGATATGAACTGTGTGGAACCTGAGATAGCAGCAGCGGAATTTTATTGGGATAAGATTGTTTCCGGAGGAGTTATAATTCTGGACGATTATGGATTTCCTAAACATATCGAACAAAAAAATGCCTTTGATGCATTTGCAAAGAAAAAGAAGGTACAAATACTTTCTTTGCCAACAGGACAGGGCATTATTTTAAAAAAGTAAAATGAAAGTTTTAATCATTGGTAGTTGTGGATTCATAGGAAGACATATTGTTGAGTACTATCAGAAAAAAGACTATGAAGTCTTTGGAATGGATCTCGTCAACAACATTTCTCCCACATATAAATACTTTAAGGTATTACCGAATGTAATTCCGTATGAGAAGATATTAAAATCAGTACAGCCGGATTATTGCTTTTTTACAGCAGGTAATGCCAACATAAATTTTTCAATAGAAAATTCTCAGGCCGACCTTGAAGCTAATACCCTTCAGGTTTCTATCATTCTTAATGCAATAAAGAATCTTGGACTAAAAACTTTATTTGTCAACTTTTCAAGTGCGGCAGTTTATGGTAACCCTGCCTCTTTGCCCATTAATGAAGAGAGCAAGATCAATCCTTTATCACCTTATGGCTGGCATAAGTATATGGCAGAGCTGGTATGTCGGGAATATTCACAAATATATGGTGTACCAACCTTCAGTGTAAGACCATTCTCGGTTTATGGTCCCGGGCAAGCTAAATTATTGCTGTGGGATCTTTATCACAAGAGCAAGAAAGAGGAAAATGTTAGCCTGTTTGGAACAGGTAAAGAGTCCAGGGACTTCATTTATATCACCGATCTGCTTGAGGCTGTTGATCTGATTGTGAGAAAAGGTAAAAAGCATGGAGAAGCTTATAATATAGCCAATGGTAAAGAATTTACAATAGATTGGATAGCTAATCACTTTCTTAAAGCAGCTGGATACAAAGGGGAAATTGTTTTTACACAGCAGGTCCGTGAGGGAGATCCGCTAAACTGGAGAGCTGACATCAGTAAAATAGAAGAACTTGGATATTCACAAAAGGTGGATATAGAGAGTGGGATATCAATGTACTTAAAATGGTTGAAAGAAAACGTATAGGGCTGTTTCTGGAGAGCTACAGAACTTTCCCTTCTATTGTAATTTATATTTTAAATATCATCAGAACTTGTAATTTGATTGATGATAATAAGAAACCGATATTTGTAATTCTTCATAAAGAGGATAGTCCTTTAGATGAGCTCAAGCAATTCAACTATCCTTATCTTGAACTTTATGAATTGAAAGATATTTACGCAAGCGCATTACAACGAGCAGTAAATAAAATATCAAGAAAGATCTTGGGGAAAAATCTTACACCATTTATTGATAAAGGATTCCCCCAGGATTTAGATTGTATTTTTCCTTATTCTGAAAGACCTGAATGTACTTACATTAAGCATAAGATTATCTGGAAACCTGACTTTCAGGAATTCCATTATCCTGTTTATTTCTCACCGGCGGATCTGGATAATCATACGATCTTTCTTGATCACATTTCGAAGCTTGAATGTGATCTGATCTTAAGCAGCGATGATTCAAAGAGAGACTATGAGAGGTACTATCCATCTCATGCCAATAAAATTAAAGTTGTAAATTTTACATCTTTTCTTCCTCCTTTTAATCAAATAAACATAAGTCAGCTTAAAGGTAAGGTAAACATTAGCCGTCCTTATTTTCTTGTAGCGAATCAATTCTGGCCTCATAAGAATCACATCAATGTGCTGAAGGCAATGAGCCAGGTTAAAAAAAAGTTGGGCTATATGCCTTTCCAAATGGTATTTACAGGAAAGACATCCAGCGACAGAGACAAGGACCTTAAGAAGAAATTAGATTACTATATCAATCTTAATCAACTTAATGAGGACGTAATCTATACTGGTTTTATAAATAGAGAAGACCAACTTGCCTTAATGAAGAATTCTATTGCAGTAGTGCAGCCATCGCTGTTTGAAGGATGGAGCATCGTTATAGAAGATGTTAAGGCGATGAATCATAGAGTTATTGCTTCCAGTATAAGCGTGAATAAAGAACAGATTGTCGACAACGCATATTTTTTCGATCCATTTGATTTTAAAGAGTTGGCTGAAATTATGCTCAAAGTTTTTGAATCACCTGAATCTATCAAGGTAAAAGATTATTCAGTCGAAATAAATAAGTTTAAAGAGAATCTTGAATTGGTTTTTGAACTATGACAACTCTTTTCTCCATAATAATTTGTAGTTACAATCCTGACCTTCGCCTGTTAGAGAGGTGCATTAATGCGGCACTTAATCAAAAAACTGATGGTTTTGACTATGAAATTATTTTGGTAGATAATAATTCAAAAGAAAAGTTAAAAAACATTCAATTTGTTCAGGATGCATTAAAAAGGAAAAATGGAGTACTGAGAGTTGTGGAAGAAGTTACACCTGGGCTTGCCTTTGCAAGAATAAAGGGTGTACAGGAAAGCAAAGGGTCGTATGTGGTTTTTGCTGATGATGACAATGAGCTTTCTTTCCATTATCTTATTACGCTTAAATATCTTTGGGATAATTACTCTTTTGTTGGAGCGTGGGGGGCAGGTGCTATAGAGGTAGACTTTATTGACAATGCACCTTTGTGGCTCAGGAAACATTTCAAAGATATGTTTCAGTATAGAAAGCAGAAATATGTACAATATGGATGCATAGTGGGGTGGCCGGAGTATTATCCTGTAGGCTCTGGTATGGCAGTGAGAAAGGATGTCTTTGAAATGTATAGAAGGAATTTCGAATCAGGGAAAATAACTGCCATAGACAGAAAGGCGGGAACTTTGTCCAGTGCCGGGGATTCACAGATTGTATGGACTGCCATTCTTAACAAAATACCAGCAGGCTCATCTCCCGACCTTGCATTAACCCATATTATACCTTTTAAGAGGACGCATCTGAAATACCTTACAGATCTTAATTATAATATCTCCAAATCATATTATACTGCTTTGTTTGAAATGTTTCCGGAAGAAAAGAACAATCATATTCCTTATAATATCTTTTCAGGTGTTGGTTTTGCAGTAAAGCAAATGGTTAAGGCAGGAGGTAATCCATTTTTGTTTTATAAGTTTTTTAAAGTCAGAAATGCCTGGAACAGGGGGTTAAGGGCATCTTTAATTCAATGAAGAGCGTCAGAACTATATATTACCCTGCGTGCTTAAAAAGAGCAGCCCCTGCAAGAATGAGGGCCGGTGATCAAGATTCATTTGAAAATTTGAAATTCTCAACTTTTAATAAGTCAGATTTACTAAGATTTGACAACGTTCTGCTTACTTCAAACGGAGTCATTTTCCAAAATTTTAAACCATATAAAGCTCTTGTTAACTGCTTTGAACAAGACTTCCAGAAATATTGGTTTCGCTTTTTAATCAAAGTTTTACTTCTTTCAAAAGGAAGAGTTCTTTCAGGGAAAGAAAAATACCTTCTTGTTTATGATAATTATTCAGGACCCAAAGGCTTTTTTCATTGGATTTCGGATTGCCTGACCAGGCTTGTCGAGATTAAAGATGAGATTAACGAATATGTTGTTATAGTCCCATTCTACTTTAAGAATGAGCAGCTGTACCAGGAAACGTTATCTTTATTTAATATTAAAAGAATTGAGTACATTGAAGAGAAGGAGTATTTTAGAATTTCAAATATGTATAGCCTGAACTACATAGCTCCCTCTGGCATTTTTCGCCCGGAAAATGTACAGAAATTAAGAGATCATGTGTGGAATAAGCTTGAGGTAAAAGATTTAGGAAGCGATAAAGGGGAAAAAATTTATATTTCCAGGGCAAAAGCTTCTCGCAGAAAAGTTCTTAATGAGGAAGAAGTAACTACTGTTTTAAAGAATGAATATGGCTTCTCAATAGTATATCTGGAAGATTTTTCATTTTTTGATCAGGTGAAAATAATGTATCACGCAAAATATTTGGTTGGCATACATGGAGGGGGCCTAACGCATATACATTTTTTGAAGCCAGGCAGCGGCGTATTAGAGCTGAGGAAAGAAAATGATTTCGAAAACAATGTTTATTATTTTCTTGCGGATTCATTGAGTGTAAATTATAACTATCTTTTTTGCGAACACAATCAAATTTCTTCTTCTGCCAATAATTTTGATTTAAAGGTGGAAATTACAGAACTAAGAAAATCAGTTGAGGATTTGCTAACTTTATAAAATGAGAACTGAGTTATTATATAATCCAATTCTGCTTATCCAAAGGTTAGGGGAGTTTTTTTTTGATAAGAAAAGATTAAGGAAGGTCAAAGGCACGCCTGCAGCTTCATTAAGCCTGAATCAACTGGATTCTCTGGAATTCCTTCAAATAATAATGGAGGAGATTGAGGTAAACACGATCTATGATTTAGGTGCTAATGTTGGTACATGGTCTTTGTTAGCAAAGACAATGGTCCCTAAAGCAGCTATTCATGCTTTTGAGCCTATTAAGGAATACCAGGAAAAGTTTTTGGCTAATACAAGGAAGGTTGATAATGTTCGCCTTCATAAGATTGGCATCGGAAATATGAATGGTGAAATGAGTATGCATATTGCAGGTCATTCATCAAGTTTTCTTGAAATTACTGAAGCTATAACAAACATTTTTCCCAATGAAAGAAAGACCGGTGAGGTCTTTACTCCTGTCAGAAGGTTGGATGATTATGTTCATGAAAATAATTTACCATATCCACAGCTGATGAAACTTGATGTTGAAGGATATGAGCTTGAAGTTTTAAAAAATGCTTCAGAATGTTTGAAGAGATGTCAATATCTGATTCTGGAAGTAAGTTTCTCCGAAAGGCATAAAGGACAGGCTTTATTCCATGAAATAATTTCTTTCCTGGGAAAGAATAATTTTTATGCATATGCTTTCCCTTGCAACATGCATGTGGGGCAACCAATTACAGTTACAGATATTTTGTTCAAAAAGCAGGAGGAGTTGTAAATGAAAATTGGTCTTGTTGCTTGTTTCATAGGCGATTTGCCAGGTTATTACCCATATTTTTTATTAACTGCAAATAATAATCCATCGATCGATTTTTTTATCATAAATGATCAGTTAACTGAAAATAAACATGACAAGAATATTCATTTCGTGAAAATGAATTTAAAGGATATTGAAGATAAGGTATCATTAAAACTTGGTAGGACATTCACGATTCACAATAGCTGGAAGTTAAATGATTATAAGCCCTCGATCGGTTTGGTCTTTGAAGACCTACTGAAAGAGTTTGACTATTGGGGCTGGTGTGATCTAGATATTATCTGGGGTAATCTTACCAATTTCTTATCTGAAGAAAAATTGAAGAATATTGATGTGTTTTCTACAAAGGAAAATTGGACTGCGGGGCATTTTACTCTTTTTAGAAATGATAGAAAAATTAATCAATTATTTCTTCAAAACCCTCAGGTGTATGACATGTTAAATTCTGAAATATACTATGCATTTGAGGAGTGCTGCCATAGATGGGATGGGAAGTTTCGCTTGATTGATGAACTTGTCTCTGAAGGAAAAATGGTTAGCATGTTTGACATAGTTCAGAATGCGATGCATAATGGAAGCATTAGCGCAAAGTTCGGAGAAGAGATAAGAGAGTATCCCGATAAAATAAATTATGCATATTCGAATGGTAAGCTTATAGATCTTTCTGATGGAAAGGAGTTAATGTATTATCATCTGATTACTGTAAAGAAAATCTGGAGGTTTTTTATTCCGCTGTTAAAACCTGGAACCGAAGAATTATATATTTCCCCTTTTGGAATAAGATCAAATTTTGATTCAGGATTTTTGGGGAAAGGTATATGGTTTTATAGGCGGTTGAGATATTGCATCAAAGGCATTAAGAAAAGCTTTGTCAGGGAAGGAGTTTTAAGTATCCTTAAAAGAAAGGTAGGGTTTGGAGAATGATTATAATTTGTAATAAACCTGGACAATTGGGGAATAGATTAATCGTCTTTGCTTCATTCATAGCCTTTGCAAGAGAACATAATCTGAAATTGTTGAATCCTGCATTTGATGAATATACAGTTTACTTTGACGGCAGCGGACCTGCAGTGAGTATGTATCCGAGAGCATCAAAAAGCTGGTTCAGCCTGTATAAATTAAGGAGAATAAATTACTTCTTCTTTTACTACTTATTTGCAGTTATAAAGAGACTTAGATTTTTCAATGGTTTTATAAAAACTATTGCTATTTCGGAAAACGAAGAGCTTGATATAGAAACCAATAAAATTTTAAAAGAAAGCAAAGGTAAAATCATACTGGTTAAGGGTTGGAAGTTCAGGGCTAATACGCTGTTGGTAAAAAACAGGAATGAAATAATTAAATATTTTATTCCTTCAGAAAAGTATTTCTCAAGAATAGAATCATATGCTGAGAAAGTAATTAAATCAGGTACCAGAATTTATGTAGGAATACATATCAGAAGAGGGGATTATAAGAGTTTTGAGAATGGGATTTACTATTATTCGGATGAACAGTATTTACAACAGATTAAAAGAGTAAGCCAATTATTGAAAGCAAGAGACTTAACTTTTATCTTATGTTCGAATGAAACCCTAAACCTTGATTACTTTAGGCAAAATAATCTTTCTGTCGAAACAGGCCCAGGTTTTGAACTTGATGACTTATACACATTAAGTAAATGTGATTACATTATCGGGCCACCAAGCACCTTTACAATGTGGGCCTCGTTTTATGGGGAGAAACCATTATATATGATTAAAAATCCTCAAACCCTTTTCGAACTAAAGGATTTCGAAGTAATAAATGAATTCTAAGTTAAATAAGATATCTATCATCACTCCATCATATAATCAGGGAATTTACCTGGAGGAAACTATATTGTCGGTACTCAATCAGAACTATCCAGATGTAGAGCTTATTATTATAGATGGTGGAAGTAAAGATAATTCGCTTGAAATTATACAGAAGTATAGTTCAGGATTATCTTATTGGGTAAGTGAGCCGGACAGCGGACAAAGCGAGGCGATCAATAAAGGCTTTGATAAAGCTACCGGTGATATATTAATGTGGTTGAACAGTGATGATGTTCTCCTTGAAGGATCATTAAGTAAGATCAATGAACTCTTCAATCAGAACCCCGATATAGATATTATTCATGGCCAGTCACTTCTTTTCGGAGATGATATAAAGAATCAAATTATTGGAAAAGATGATGTTGATCTTGAATACAAATATCTGGCATATATTCCTTTTCCCCAACCAGCATCATTCTTGAGAAGGAAAGTGTTGAACAACCTGTTAAGAGTAAATACATCTTTGCATTACGGGATGGATTTTGATCTTTATGTCAGAGCTTATCTTCAGGGATTTCAGTTTATGAAAGTAGATTACTTATTTTCTAAATATCGCATTCATAAATCCAGCAAGTCTAATGATGATTTAAAATTTGCTGCAGACTGGGCAAAAATATTTTCTTCTGTAGCAAGGTCCTTAAAAGGTAATGAAGAAATCATTAAAATTTTAAAGGATGCTGAGCTGTATACTTTTGATAATAGCACCTACGATGTAACTCAAAAACTGAGTGCTGAGCATTTAAAGAAATCTTTACTGTACCATCTGTATATTCAGGCTCATTATAACTATAGCGCTCTGGAACTCGTGAGAGCTTTCAAGCTATGTAAGATTATAGAACGGACAGATCCGTTGTTTTACAGGGATATGAAATTATCTGCACTTAGTTTCAGATCACTTTATTTTCCTAAATCTTTGATATCCTTCCTAAGAAAATTAACCAGAAATTAATGTTAATATCTGTTATAATACCTGCATACAATAGGGGGGATATAATTATCAGAACCTTAAATTCAATATTAAATCAAAATTTTAAAGATTTTGAAGTAATAGTTGTGGATGATGGTAGCACTGATAATACAGAAGGAAAGGTGAAGACTCTAAATGATTCAAGGATTGTTTATATAAAGAAAAAAGTTAATGAAGAAAGAGGGGCAGCACGAAATACAGGTATTCTTGCAGCAAGCGGAGATTATATAACATTTGTGGATTCAGATGATCTCTTCTATGAGAATCATTTTTTGACAGCATATACCTCTATCTTAGGGTTTAATAGGCCAGAAGTTTTTTGCCAGAGATATGAGGTAAAGAATGAGGTTGGAAAGCTATTATGGCAAATGGATGAAATGAATGAGCACATTAATGAAAAGCTGATAGAAGGAAATTTTTTAAGCTGTAATGGCGTTTTCCTGAGAAAAGATATAGCTATAAAGAATCTGTTTGTTGAAGACAGAAAGCTTGCAGGGCTTGAAGATTGGGAACTTTGGCTGAGGCTCGCATCAAAGTTCCGGTTCCGGTTTTCTAATATTATAACCTCATCAATGATCAATCATACAGGAAGAAGTGTTTATGATGTAAAACCGGAAATATTAGTTAATAGGTTTGAATTGTTTTTTGAAGTGGTAAGTAACAATAAAGATATTCTGGCTTTTTATGGAAATAGAATAAATAAGTTAAAGGCAAGTAGCTATACATATATTTCTCTTCATCTTGCGATTTCAAAAAGGTATCGATTAAAAAGTATTAAGTATTTATTGATAGGCTTATTGCTTGATCCGTTATTTCTTATGAAAAGAAGATTTTATGCCATTTTAAAATACTTGTTTTAATGGGGGAAAATAAAAATATATTAGTGCTTACTTACTGGAGTTATAATGACGCTCTGGTTCAGACTTATACCCTTCCTTATGTTAAAATAATGAAGGACTTGTGTTTAAAGGATGCTCAGTTATTTCTTGTAACTTTTGAACAGAAGAAGTATCAGGAACTTAACAAGAAATCTGTATCTGAAGACTTACAAAAGAAAGGCCTATCCTGGCTTCCTCTTACTTATAATCGTTTTGGATTGAGAGGTATTTTGAGACAGATATTTAATGTTTTATATCTTATCATCTTTTGCAAAATAAAGAAGATAGATACAATCCACTCTTTTTGCACTCCGGCGGGATCTATGGCATATGTCCTTTCAAGATTATTAAATATAGAGCTGATCATTGATAGTTATGAGCCCCATGCAGAAACCATGGTTGAAACAGGAACATGGAAAAGCAATGGTTTAGCATTCAGAATTTTATTTAAGCTTGAACAGTTACAGGGCAAGCGCGCTAAGAAAGTTATCACAACTACTGAAGGCATGAAAGAATATGCTCGGGAAAAATACAAACTTGAGAATACATCTGAGTTCTTTGTAAAACCTGCATGCGTGGATTTGCAGATGTTTGATAAGTCAGCAAAGAAGAATAAAGACCTGCTTAACTCTTTAGATCTGAACAACAAGATCGTTTGTGTTTATGCAGGAAAATTCGGAAGTATGTATTTGGAGCAAGAGGTATTTGATTTCTTTAAAGCAGGACATGATTATTGGAAAGACAAGTTTAAGGTCCTTTTATTGACAAGCCATTCCAAAGAAGAAATTTTAAAATATTGTATGGCATCCAACTTAGATCCGGATGTTGTCATAACCAGGTTTGTACCACATTCTCAAATTCCACTATACATAGGATTGGGAGACTTTGGGCTTACGCCCTTTAAACCTGTTCCATCTAAAAGATATGGTTCTCCAATTAAAACAGGTGAGTATTGGGCCATGGGATTACCTGTAGTTATTACAGAATTTATTTCGGACAATTCAGAGCTTATAGAACAAAATGGAATAGGTAGTATATTGAGGAAATTCAACCCGGAAGGATATATTTCTGCAATAAGAGAAATAGATTCAATTCTGAAGACAGATCAAGAAGCGTTGTTTTACAAGATCAGATCAGTGGCCGAAAAATACAGATCTTATGATATTGCCAAAAAAGTTTATCAGCAGGTTTATTGTGGCTAATTCTGGCTTTCTAAAGACATCCTTTGACCTTTCCTCTCAGACTTTTTTTCTCTTTGTTTATAATAATTATTTATGATAAAAAGAGCTGACATATAAAACGACATCATTGGTGTTTTATATCTAACAAGGCTACCGAAGTTGTAAGTAGAAACGCCGACTGCAAATGAAAATGTGAGGGCAAACAATAGAGCAAATTGTAAGTAAGGATCACTGTTAATGACTCTAAATAGACTTACCGGCCCTTTCCTGAAAACATAAAGTGTGAAAATTAAAAATATGAGACTTTCTAACGAAGAAAGCGTCATTACTATATTTTTGGATTCCCAGGGATAAGGCCTGAACAAAGTAACCCACACAGCAGAAGGTGCTATTTTTAACATTCCTGATAATGATGCATCATAGGTTCCCAGTGTGTAATAAGAACCACCTTCCTTAACACTTACATATGAAATCCAACTGGAAGTTTTTTTAGCAGTCTGAACGAAGTTGTCAAGACTATATCTTGAATCAGTTTCTGAAAGCTTTGATATTGCCAAAAAAGCAAGGGTAAAACCGGTAACAAGGAAGACTGGTTTTATAAAAAGTCTTAATGTTCTGGATCTGATTTTAAAGTTAAAATAGACAAAGAGATAAATTAAAGCAGCCGGAATGAAGCACAGGGCTATATATATTTTAACTGATTTCAGGACAAACAACATTATTAAAATGATCCCTAGATATAATGTTTTCCTTTCCTTTAATATGAAATACTTGAGGAAATAGCTGAAGGCAAAAGAAAGTGCCGCAAGAGTCAGGCTATCTTTCATTAGTCCGGATCCCCAGAAGGAAACAGATGGGATAAAAAATATACTAATGGCCAGTTCTTTGTGGAGAGTAGGGTATATCTTAATCAATGTAACATACATTTTCCACAAGCCGCTGAAACTGATAATTGCAAAGAAAAGACCGATAATACTATATGTTCCAAACGAAAATACAGAAAGGATTGCACCTATTCTGATTAGGAAATAGCTGGATGGATCCTGAGAAAAATAAAGATTGCTTGTATGCTGAAGAATCTGATAGTTAAAATTATTAATGTCAAGGAATATCAGCTTCAAAGCTTCTTCCGGTGAGGAAAAAAAGAGATCGAAAATGTATTTTATATCGTGAAAATAATTAAAAGTATCACCTCCGGAATAGTAAAATTGATAAATTATGCCAAGGAATAAAGCTCCGATCAGTTTTAAAGATAATCCATATATAAAGTATTTTTTATCATCAGACCTTTTTACAAATTTTGTTCTGTAAAAAAAAGCCACGAGGTATATTAGAATTAAGTAAACCGGAGTGAGTAATAAATCCTGAATTCCGAGCATTTTCTCTTTTGAATTGGGTCGTAGGTGCTTGCCAGAGCTATAATCCTAGCAATTTACACAAATCTGATTCTCAATAACGAAATTTTTAACCTTATAATATTTTTGCAGACATTATAAGGCTTAGTTTAAATCTTACTAGAGGAAGGGTAATTTAAAACTTATTGCAGAGGCGTTTCCAATGAGATTTTTTTATGGTGTTGATCTTTAAGTTTCAAGAAAGGGCTTTCGAAATATCTGAAGCTTAATATACTGAGAATAAGGGTAAGTCCTATGCAGAAAAGCATTCCTGGATAAAAATAGGCCCACAAATAACTATAATCGATTTTAAATACAATCAGTAATTTTTGAAGAACCATAATGGAAATTAAATGATAGGCGTAGAAACCATAACTTATAGTACCCAGTTTTTCAAGGTATGGAATTGTACCGGCTTTGAATCCCTTTAAGGAGAACGATTGGTGAAATATGATCAGTATAAAGAATATTGATATGATCATCCTGTTCAAAATATTTATGGAATAATAGGCATTGCATATTTCTTTTTGAAAACCTACATAGATGATAAAGCTCAGATATAGAAGAATAATAGTAAGGTTGCTGGTGTCAATTATGTACTTTTTTATACTTGGAAATAATTTTAAAAGAGTAGCACCAAGACAACCTACCAATATATCATTCATTACAGAAAGCGAATGAAAATAAAGCAGATGCTCATTTGAAAGATAGGTAAATCTGAATACTAATGAAATTGCTATGAAAATGATTAGCAATATTGAAAGTCTTTTTAATGGGAATAATATAAACATAAGAGGCCAGAATAGATAGAATTGCTCTTCTACACAAATAGACCACATAATGCCTGCCAGGTCGCAACCCATTCCTGAGAAGTTTGTATATGCTCTGTCCAAATTACCTACGAAGGCGAAATACCATGGAGCGTGGGTAGCAAATACTTGTAAAGAAAAATTGTTACTTATGATGGGGTAGATACTAAATGCAATGAATAGGATTAGAAAATAAATAGGCCAGATCCTTAAGATTCTTTTATAGTAGAAACTTTTCAAAGAAATCTTACCTGTCGATTCCTGTTCATTTATGAGTAAATGAGTGATTAGAAATCCACTTAAAACAAAAAAGAAATTTACACCTAGGCTGCCTTTCTGTATAATATTCTGATATATAAATAGGCCGATTGGATGATCGTATACTTGTTTATAATTAATATAGTTGAAATAGTGTATAAGGAAAACGAAGAGCGCAGAGATGAATCTCAGAGCATTGAGATTGGGAATAATTTGCTTCTCGTGTTTTTCTTTAAGCATGGTCTGACTTATTAGTAGCATTCATGGAGTGCAAATATATTTGATTTTTATAATATGATATAAGAAACATAATCTCCTTGCAGATACATAAATTCTTCATAATTAAGTTATGAATGCATTTGAGTAAAGATGGCCTATGGGAAAAATTCGACTTACTGCTTTTCTTCATTTTTAGCAATAAAGAAGGTGATGCTTTTTTATTGTCAAATAATAGGAGTATAAATTTCAGGAAAGATTTACGTTTAAATAAAAATCGGAAAATGGAGTTAATTTTTTATTACTTTTCCGAAAGTATATTCAGGAATCGTTTATATATGCCGAAAGTCCTCTTCTTAATCCCTTATCCCTTAAATTCCGCTCCTTCTCAAAGATTCCGTTTTGAACAATATATTCATCTATTAAAAGCAAATAATATAGTACCTGTTTTCCAGTCATTTATTGGACAGGAGACATGGAGTATTCTGTATTCCAAAGGAAATTTGTACTTAAAAATTAATGGTTTCTTCTCTGGTTTTTTCAGAAGAATTACCTTATTAACTACAGCATTCAGGTATGAATATGTTTTCATTCACAGGGAAGCTTCTCCTGTCGGCCCACCAGTCTTTGAATGGTTTTTTGCCAAAGTACTTAGAAGAAAGATTATTTATGATTTCGATGATGCTATTTGGATGGCTCAGACAGGTAAGGAAAATTTTCTAACTAAAGTGGCAAAGAATCCTGGCAAGGTTAATAAAATCATCAAGTGGTCTTATAAGATTAGTTGTGGTAATTCTTACTTGAAAAATCATGCACAGGAGTTCAATAAGAATGTAATGATTAACCCGACAACCATCGATACCGAAGGACTTCATTTTAAACTAAAAGATCAAAATACTGACGAGGTGGTAATTGGCTGGACTGGCACACATTCCACAATGATTTACCTCGAACAGGCAATTCCTTTTCTGAGAAAATTATATCAGATTAAAGAATTTAAGTTGTTAGTCATATCCAATCAAAAACCTGATTTTGAATTTCCTCAGATGAAGTTTGTTAAATGGAACGAACAGACTGAGCAGGAGGATCTCCTTGCTATGAATATAGGCATTATGCCCCTTGCTGATAACGAATGGACGAGAGGCAAATGTGGATTTAAAGCATTGCAGTATATGGCGCTTGGAATTCCCGCTCTAGTGTCTCCTGTCGGCGTAAATACCGAAATTGTAGACCATGGGATCAATGGTTTTGTATGTGATTCTGAAATAGATTGGCTAAAGCATCTCACAGATCTTATTGATAACGCTCAGCTGCGTTCTGAAATGGGTAAAAAAGCCAGGGAAAAAATTGTAAATAAATATTCCGTAAAATCAAATCAGGAGAATTTCTTAAGTTTATTTTCTTAATAAAAAATTATGCCTGCTTACTTTGTCATATCGCTGGATTTTGAATTACTATGGGGGGTAAAAGACCATCGTACTAAGGCCGATTATGGTGAAAATATTTTAGGAGCTCGTAAGGCTATTCCATTAATGCTTGAACTTTTTGAAAGAAAAAAAATTCATGTATCCTGGGCCACTGTTGGTTTTTTGTTTTGTGATAATAAAAAAGACCTGTTAAATTCCTTTCCTCAAGTAAAGCCAGAATACCAGAATACGAAGTTATCCAACTATAACCAGTTGGCAGATCTCGGTGAAGATGAACAAAGTGATCCATACCATTATGGGAAATCATTGATTCGTCTCATTCAAACAAAAAAATATCAGGACCTAGAAACGCATACATTTTCCCATTACTATTGTCAGGAGCCCAATAAGCAGGAAAGAGCATTTGAAGCAGATATCAAAGCTGCTGTGCTTGCTGCAGAAGGATTAGGCGTTAAAGTTAAATCTATTGTATTTCCGAGAAATCAGGTGAATAGGGAGTATCTCCAAGTACTTGCTGATAATGGTATAATAGCTTATCGTGGTAATCCTTCTTCCTACTATTACGATGCAAATAGCCAGAAAGAAAATACTATGTTTAAAAGAATTATAAGGCTGCTGGATTCATATTTCCCATTAATAAAAAAATCCACTCCTTCTTTTAAGAAAATTAATCCGGAAGTGCCTGTAAATATTGCTTCGAGCAGATTCCTCAGACCATATTCTTCGAAGCTCTTCTTTCTGGAAAGGTTGAAAATAAAAAGGATAAAATCAGAAATGTATCAGGCTGCAATATCAAATGAAATTTATCATCTTTGGTGGCATCCCCATAATTTTGGAAAATCGACAAATCGAAACATGGAACAACTGGAGGAGCTGCTGGACTGGTATACTTATCTGAACAAACAATTTGGAATGGCATCAGCAAGTATGACTGAGTTGGCTACAGATGTTTTAAACAAGCATAAGCAATTATGATGGGGCAAAAGATCATATTGCTAGCAGTAGATTGCGACTTCACAAATATGATTTATCATGCATTAAAAGAATCATATCCTAACATTGAAGTGATCATTGAAGAGCCAGTATCCAAAGGAAAACTGATCAGAGGAAGAATTCGGAAATTGGGATTGTTCAAAGTATTTGGCCAGCTTGTTTTTCAGGTAGGAGTTTATCCTTTTTTAAAGAGAAGAGCTCAGGCAAGAATCAAAGCGATACTAAATAAAGCAGGCATGTCATCAGAGTCGATTCCTCCTGGGATAGTGAAAAAGATTGGGTCCGCAAACAGTAATGAATCAATTGACTTGATAAAAGCCAAAGCTCCGGATCTCATTATCATCAATGGAACAAGGATTTTGTCAGAAAAATTTGTTAAGACCTTTCAGGGGAAAATAATGAATATTCATGCGGGGATTACTCCCACATACAGAGGGGTTCATGGAGGGTATTGGGCTCTTATCAATAACGATCCGGAAAACTGTGGCACTACCGTGCATTTTGTCGATTCCGGAATTGATACGGGAAGCATACTTGCTCAGGACAAAGTGGAGGTTGAACAAGAGGATAATTTTGCAACCTATCCGTATTTGCAGTTTGTGAAGGGAATCAATCTCCTGCTGAGTTCGATGGATAAATTTTTTGAAGGCAACCTGAAAGTTATTTCGGCTGAGTCTGCAAAATCAGCATTATGGTACCACCCGACATTCATTGAGTATTTTTATTATTGGAAAACAAAAAAAGTTAAATAGTTTTAAGAAAAGTTTTAGCTTTAACGCAAATGCAAAATATTTCTAAACTGGATCCAATTGACAGGCAGATACTGGAGAAGCTGCAAGCAAATGCTAAAATTACTAATTCTCAATTAGCTCAGGAAATCGGCCTTTCCCCCGCACCCACTTTGGAGAGGGTTAGAAAATTAGAGAATGCAGGACTGATTAAAAGTTATCATGCTCAGGTAGATACAGAAAAACTAGGACTTGGAGTAGGTATATTTATTCTCATCTCACTTTCAAGTCATAAAAAAAATCAGATTAAATCTTTTGTTGATAAAATAAACAAGATTCCTGAAGTTATTGAGTGCCATCATATTACCGGGTCAGGTGATTTCCTGTTAAAAGTGCTGACTCATAATATTTCCAGTTATCAGGAGTTGATCCTTGAAAAGCTTGTGGATATTGAAGAAATCGGGAATATGCAGTCAATGGTAATCCTTTCCACATACAAGGATTCTAAAGTAATGCCCATTCTTTAACTGCTTGAAAATAAAAAACACGCATTGTGTTAATGCGTGTTCGTAAAATTTATTTTTTCTTTTTGTCTTTCTTCTTTGGAGGGTCAAGATATTCCTTTGCTTCTTTATAAAGAGGATCTTTCTTCTCAGCCCTTTTCATCAAGGTTTTATAATACCTCTTTGCAGTTTCATAGTCTTTTTCTTCGTGAGCGATCTGCGCCAGATTAGATAAAGAACTCAGATAGTAGTAGGAGTCAGTAAGATTGGTTTTCTCAGAAAAGATAAGCATCCTCTGAAAATAATCTTTCGCTTTTTTATTATCTCTGTAATTGTACTTGTAGACATACCCGAGAAAATAGGCAGCATACCTTCCTGCTCTCTCTTCATAACCCGGATATTTTTGGTCAAGCTTATTAAGAATCTCAAGCGATGCGACTTCAGCTTCATTCCGCTGACCATTTACGAATGCCAGCATTGCATACATTCTCTGAAAGTAAGGATTGTCTGGGAAAGTTGTAGACAGATACCTGGCAATCGGAAATGCTTTTGCGTAGTTTTCTTCTTCCAGGTAGTGAATTCTCATTAAGAAATACTGAGCCTCAATCCTCGTATAAAATGCGTTGTATGAAACTTCTTTGAGCTGCTTCATGCCCAGCTCTTTATTCCCGTCCGGAAAAAATGCCAGCACTGGACGCAGTAAAGGATATTCTTCTTTAATCCATACTTCGTAGTAGTTGAAAAGAGCTTTTCCAAATAAGAATTCGGCGGTAAGGGTATTGTTGTCAGAGTATTTACTTAGGTAGTATAAAGCTTCTTTACCAGCAAAAGCAGCTTTGCTGTATTTTTTTCTTTCTCCGTAAAGCCTGCCTTTAAACCCATAAGCACCGGATAGAAAGAAGGCAGCTTCGTAATTCTCTTCATTTTGTTCAAAAAGCTCTTTCGCAACTGTTATAGAAGAGTCCATGTATGCCTCAAATGTTGCATCATAAGCTTCATTATCAATATTGGGCATTATTTTCCACCAGGTGCTTAGTCCCATCAGGAAATAAGGCATGGGGTGCCAAGGCCATTTCTCTTTAAATTCCCTGAATTTTTTTTCAGCAAAATCAAATTTGAAATTATACATCGCGTTCACTGCATCTGTTGCTTCAAGCTGCAGAAATTCGTCAGACAATAGCATATTTGAATTTTGCTTTGGCTGAGCAATGAGAGTAGTTCCTGTAAAGGAAATAATAAATAAAAAGAATAAAAGTGCTTTACGCATTATCAAAAGAGTCCTTCAATTTTTTACAAAATGACTAATAAGGATTTAACCATATCCCCTCATTAAACGAGGAAGGCTTAAAATTTAACGCTTTAAATTATGAATATTTTTTTTGAAACAATAACTATTCATGAAACGTGCCATTTTTTGGTATATATTTAATACGAATAAATCATTAACCGTTGAAAAATCCCTTAATCATAATAATCAATCATTTGAATTGTGCTCATGTGTTGATTCTGATGAATGATTTTTTTATTGCTTAATCCCATTTAACTCATTCAATTCTTTATATGGATTTTAGTTTACTTAAAGAACTTTGCTCAGTTCATGCACCTTCTGGAAATGAGATTGCAATGAAAGAATTTCTTATTGCATATATCACGTCCAATCAGCACAGCTGGAAAGTTAAGCCTCACATTATCCAAGGCGATGAATTTCAGGATAGTTTTTTACTTGTCTTTGGAAGTCCTGTTACAGCTGTATTTGCACACATGGATTCAATAGGTTTTACAGTAAGATATGGCCACCAGCTTGTTCCGATCGGCGGTCCGGAACAGAAGTCGGGATATAAACTTAGAGGCAGTGACAGTCAGGGAGAGATTCTTTGTGAAATGGAAGTTAGCAAAGAGGAGGATATTACCTATAAATTTCCCCGACAGATAGACCGTGGAACAGAGCTTGTATTCGACTGTAATTTCAGAGAAGATCTGCATTATGTTCAATCATGCTATCTCGACAACAGGCTTGGTGTTTTTAACGCTTTGAAGCTGGCAGAAACACTTGAAAATGGAATTATTGCATTTTCATGCTGGGAAGAACATGGAGGAGGTTCTGTCTCAGTACTTGCGAAATATGTATATGAAAATTATAAAGTTCGCCAGGCACTGATTTCAGATATTACCTGGATTACCGAAGGTGTGAGGCATGGACAAGGTGTGGTTATTTCCATGCGTGACAGAAGTATTCCCCGAAGAAGTTATTTAAATAAGGTAATAAATCTGGCTAAAACATCCGGAATACCATTTCAGCTAGAAGTGGAAGCATTTGGGGGAAGTGATGGAAAGGAATTGCAATCATCTCCATATCCTTTCGATTGGGTATTCATCGGAGCTGCAGAAGACAACGTCCATTCGCCTGATGAAAAGGTTCATAAAGAGGATATTACTTCAATGATTGAAATGTATAAGTTCTTACTGAAAAATCTCTGAAGAGGCAAGAGAAAGGTTTCCTTATGTATCATTTATCACTAAATGGGGTATGGAAATTTTTGTACCTTTAGGATAATTGAGATTTTAACATTTTAGCTTTTGGCCAGGGCCAATGAAAATATTAGATAAGGAATTTGAAATTTTTATCCCAAAGGAAAAAATTCAACAGAGAATTCAGGAATTGGCAAACGATCTTTCATACAAAATGGAAGGGAAAGACCCTTTGTTTGTTGCCATATTAAATGGAGCATTTATGTTTGCTTCAGATTTATTTAAGGAAATTTCCATTCCTGCCAGAATTACTTTTATCAAAACGGCTTCCTATGAAGGCACCGAAACTACAGGAAGTGTTCAAAAACTGATCGGACTGAAGGAAAATATTAAAGGACAGCATTTGGTCCTTGTAGATGATATTTTTGATACTGGCCTCACCATGCAGGCTGTTTGTGAAGAAATGAGAAAGCAAAATCCTGCATCTATTTCAATTTTAACTTTACTTGACAAGGTCTCTAAACATAAAACGGATTTAAAGATTGATTTTAAAGGATTCGAGATTCCTGATAAATTTGTATTGGGTTACGGCCTCGATTACAATGGCTATGGAAGAAATTTAAAGGATATTTATGCATTAGCCGACTGAATAAAGATTTAAATCATTAATTTTAGCCCCTCAAAAAGAAAACGAAACTATGTTGAACATCATTCTATTTGGACCTCCTTACGCAGGTAAAGGCACTCAAAGCCAGAATATCATTGAAAAGTATGGTTTGATTCACCTTTCTACAGGCGATTTATTAAGAGCAGAAATGAAGGAAGGTACTGAGTTAGGTAAAAGCGCTCAGAAGCTCATTAATGATGGTTTGCTTGTTCCTGACGAGGTAGTTATCGGAATGATCAACAACAAAATAAAAAGCAACAAATCGTCAAAAGGCTTCATTTTTGACGGATTTCCAAGAACAGTTCCTCAGGCAGGTGCATTAGACCACCTTTGTGTCGAAAATGGTATTACCGTTGATGCAGTAATCGGACTTACCGTAGAAAAAGATGAGCTAACTAAAAGAGCTGTACTTAGAGGTCAGACATCTAACAGGGCGGATGATAAAGATCCGGTAGTAATCAGCAAGAGAATAGTTGTTTATCAGGAAGAAACAGCTCCCGTTGCAGACTATTATCGCAAAAAGGGTATCTACAAAGAAGTAGACGGAATGAATTCCATTGAACAGGTGTTCAAAGATATTTCCAAGATATTGGATTTAGTAAAACAGTAATTAAAGGAGGAAATTCCTCCTTACTTTATATTCTTAAAGCTATTTCATTTGGCTTCTTCAAATTTTATTGATTACGTAAAAATCTGCTGCAGATCTGGAGCAGGAGGTGCAGGTTCTGTTCATTTTCGACATGAAAAATTTGCAGATATGGGTGGTCCCGATGGTGGAAATGGTGGTCATGGCGGTCATATTATTCTTAGGGGAAACTCTCAGCTCTGGACATTACTCCATCTAAAATACCGAAAACATGTTATTGCTGAGCCTGGTCAGAAGGGTGAAGGCGGAAGACGTACCGGAGCCAGCGGCGAACATGTAATTCTCGATGTTCCGCTGGGTACTGTTGCCAAAGATGCAGAAAGTGGAGAGTTTATGGTAGAAATAAGCGAACATGGGCAGGAAGTAATACTTGTCCCTGGCGGTAGAGGCGGATTGGGGAATGATCATTTTAAAACACCTACCGTTCAGGCGCCGAGAACAGCACAACCGGGGGAGCCTGGGATTGAACAGTGGGTGGTTCTTGAGCTGAAACTTTTGGCAGATGTTGGTCTCGTGGGATTTCCAAATGCAGGAAAATCTACCCTATTATCCAAAGTCTCTGCTGCTAAACCTGAAATCGCAGATTATCCATTTACCACACTTACGCCCAATCTTGGAGTTGTAAGCTATAGGGATGACAAGTCATTTGTTATGGCAGATATCCCGGGAATTATTGAAGGGGCATCTGAAGGGAGAGGTCTGGGACTGCGTTTTTTAAGACACATAGAAAGAAATTCTATTTTACTTTTTCTTGTTCCTTCAGATAGCAAGGACATAAAAGCAGATTACAATGTTCTTTTAAACGAATTGAGAGAATTTAACCCGGAACTGCTTGATAAAAAGAGAATTTTGGGAATCTCTAAAACCGACCTGCTTGATGAGGAACTTGAAAATCTGATAGAAAAGGAACTTCCTAATGTACCTTTCGTCATGTTTTCATCCTACACAGGGAATGGGCTGATGAAGTTAAAAGATCTGATATGGCGCACATTAAATGAATAATGTCATCTTGTCAGTGCGAATTCTTTTGGCAAAATAATTGAATCTCCACTGCCAATGTCTTTTTCCAATTAAGTGGAAATATAATTTATAATTGAAAACCTAGCGATATAAGTAATGATACCGGAAGAAAAGAACGAACAAAAAGATTTTCAGACAGAAAATGCGGATCAGGAGACTGTAACTTCGGAAGGAAAAGAAAATACTGAAGGAACTTCTCAGGGGGCAAATGAGGTTGAAACTTTGAAAAAGGAAAATGAGGAATTGAAAGATAAATATCTGAGATTATATTCCGAGTTTGACAATTTCAGAAGAAGAACCTCAAAAGAACGCGTTGAACTTTTGAAAACTGCGGGGGAGGATGTTCTTACTAGCTTACTGCCAGTATTAGATGATTTTGAAAGAGCATCAGTATCAATGGCAAAAGCTACTGAAGTTTCCGCAATCAAAGAAGGAGTTTCCCTTATTCATAATAAAATATATAAAACCCTTGAGCAAAAAGGTCTTAAAGTAATGGAAGATCAGAGGGGAAAAGAGTTTAACAGCGAAATTCATGAAGCTATTACTCAAATTCCGGCTCCCACACCAGACCTTAAAGGCAAAATTGTTGATGTTGTAGAAAACGGATATTATCTGAATGAAAAGGTGGTTCGTTTTGCAAAAGTTGTTATCGGAGCATAAAAAATGGCTAAAAGAGATTACTACGAAATTCTTGGTGTTTCTAAATCTTCAAGTGCTGAAGAGATAAAGAAAGCCTACAGAAAAATCGCAATTAAATACCATCCTGACAAAAATCCTGATGATCCTTCCGCTGAAGAAAAATTCAAGGAAGCTGCGGAAGCCTACGAGGTATTAAGCAGCCCCGAGAAGAAGCAAAGGTATGACCAGTTTGGTCATCAGGGAGTTGGCGGCGGCTTCGGCGGTGGCGGCGGCATGAACATGGACGATATCTTCTCTCAGTTCGGGGATATTTTCGGGGGCGGAAGTCCTTTCGAAAGTTTCTTCGGTGGAGGTGGTGGTAGAGGTGGACGTGCGCAGCGCAGAGGAAGTAATCTCAGAATAAAGCTTAAGCTTACCCTTCAGGAAATAGCTCAGGGTGCCGAAAAGAAAATAAAAGTAAAGCGCTACGTTGCTTGTGATGATTGCGGCGGAAATGGATCAAAAAATGGCGCAGCGCTTCAGAACTGTCCTGTTTGTCAGGGAACTGGCCAAACCAGGAAAGTGGTGAATACCATGCTTGGACAAATGGTGAGTACGTCTACTTGTCATGCTTGTCATGGTGAAGGAACGACAATCTCTCAGAAATGTCCGACATGTGAGGGAGAAGGAAGAGTGCTGAAGGAAGAAGTGATAAGCATAAAAGTACCTGCCGGTGTGGCTGAAGGTATGCAATTGAGCATGTCTGGTAAAGGTAATGCCCCAAATCGCGGAGGAATACCTGGCGATCTCCTTATATTAATAGAAGAAGTTGAAGATGAGCTGTTAAAAAGAGATGGGCAAAACATTATTTATGAGCTATATATCAGCTTTATAGATGCAGTTTTGGGAACCTCTCTGGAAGTGCCAACAATTGAAGGTAAAGTGAAGATCAAAATAGATCCGGGAACTCAGAGCGGAAAGATATTGAGATTGAAGGAAAAAGGTTTGAGAGAAGTGAACGGATATTCCAAAGGAGATCAACTTATTTATGTAAATGTCTGGACACCACAGACATTATCTAAAGAAGAGAAAAATATCCTTACTTCTCTGAAAGATTCTGAAAGCTTCAAGCCTAATCCGGGAAAGCATGATAAAGGCTTCTTTGAGAAAATGAAAGAATTCTTTTAAGCTAAAAGCAAAAAGTTAAAAAGGTTGAAGTTGTCCAAATGGTTAATTTCAACCTTTTTATTTATATAGGTATTTATATAGATCAACCTTATGTATTTTTGCTTTAAGTTTTCAGATTTCAGCTTTTCGCATTTTTCTTCCTTTTTACAAAATCCAAAGATGCCGAATTCATACAATACCTGAGGCCTGTCGGCTTTGGCCCATCTTCAAATACATGTCCGAGGTGAGCGTCACAGCGGTTGCATCTGACTTCCACTCTGTCACCATCTTCCAGATATTTTACATGTGTTTTGTCAATTGGTTGCCAGAAACTTGGCCAGCCTGTGCCTGAATCAAATTTTTGGTATGAGCTAAAAAGGCTGTTTCCGCAACAGATGCATTTGTAAATACCTTTTTCTTTATTTTTATCATACTTATTATTAAATGGAGGTTCAGTTCCCTGTTCTCGGGTAACAGTATATTGCTCAGGCGTTAACTGCCTTTTCCATTCCTCATTAGATTTAGCTACGGTATCTGTCTGATTGAAGTTTTGGAATTTCGGAAATTGACTGGTTTGAGAACATCCGGTAAATAGACGAAGTACGATGGTTACCAAAACAAGGTTTTTCATATTAATAGAGCGATCTGTGCAGGATCAACTACGCACAAGTGCTTAGGTTTGAATTTAGAATGGGGAATAAAAAAGACGAAGATTTCAACAAAAGCATGCCTTTTTTAGTTTGGTACGTCTAAAATAGTAGAACTTTCCAATAAAAATTTGTATATTTCTGACTGGTATCAATGATTAAATAAGAATAGTCATATTTTACAACTAAAAAATCCCATTTGAATTAACTTTAACCTATCTAATATGAAAAAAGTTATACTTTTTCTCCTGTTCCTGACTATAGCAATAACAGGTTCCATGGCGGGAACTGTATTTGTGGTAGATAATAATGGAGATGGTGACAATGGAGCCGGCTATACAGCTAGTGACAATACCAATACCTTGAGAAAGTGTATTCGTCTCGCCAATAATACAGGGAACGGAGGAACGCCTCATCAGATTGTATTTAGACTAACTGCCGGGACAGTAATTCAGGTAAACTCTGATCTGCCTACTATCAATAATAATGGTAATGCTGGTGGTTTGGTTATTGATGCAACTATTGCACCTATGACTGGTTTCAGTGGGACACCACTAATTGGGATTTTTAGAAACAATGGTCAAAATGGAAATGGTTTTAATATTGATGGAGCGAGCAATGTAACAGTTAGAGGTATTGCCATTCAAAATTTTAATGTTGGTATCAGGGTAAATAACTCAACAGGTTCAACTCTTGATAAAAACTTCATAGGAACTAACCTTGCCGGTACTTCAATCGCCGGAACTACAATAAAAACAAGTGGTATATTTCTTGATGCAAATGCGTCCAATACAAATATTACTAACAACGTAATATCAGGTTGTATGTCAGTGGGAGATGGAAATTTTTATGGTGCAATTAACATTAGACCAGGTTCTCACGGAGTTAAAATTACCTCAAACTTTATAGGTACGGATGCAACCGGTTCAAATTTACTTGGAAATGGAACCAATCAGCCATACAGACAACAAGGTATTTATATTGATGGTGCTTCAACTGTTGCAAATCCGATAGTAATCAGTGGTAACGTAATCTCGGGTAACATCGGTAATGGTATTTGGGCTACCAATACAGCAGGTCTGAAGATTGTAGGTAACCACATTGGTACAGACTTAGCAGGTACGAAAGCAATCGGTAATAAAGCAGCTGGTATCAGGGTTGACAGATCTAACAACGTAACGATTGGTGGATCTACAGTTGCAGATAGAAATATAATTTCCGGAAACGGAGGTGCAATTGATAGCAGACCTTGCGGACCTGATTATTGTGGTGAGTCATGTAATTTTAATGCTTGTCCTACTGGATATGATGCAACTCTGCAGACTGGGATTTACTTTTCAGAAGTTACATCTTCTAAAATATCAGGTAACTATGTAGGTACAAATGAAACAGGAGCATCTACCGGAACAGGTAATTCACTTGGAAACTTTTATGCAGGTATAAAACTGGAAACAAGTTCTTCCAATGTAACCATCGGAGGGAATACTGCTGCTGAAGGTAACGTGATCGGTGGCAATGGATTTGGTATTTATCCAAACAACGGAAAGGCATATAGAGGCCATGGTATTCAGCTTAATGGAGGATCTGTTAGCAACATCTTTGTTTATAACAACAGAGTGGGAGTTGGTCCAAACAATGAAGAAATTGGAAACCGTCAGGATGGTATATCACTTCTAGGTGCTCATGATTGTAAAATCGGAGACGCTGCTTCAATAGCGGATCCTGCCGGAAAAGGAAATATTGTAGGAAACAACTCATGGGGTATTTTCCTTCAGTCTGATTTCAGCAATAACGATAATAGTAACCAGGCTAGGAACAATTCAATTAAAGGGAATTACCTTGGAAATGATGGTACTGCATTATTAGGTAACGGTACAAGAGCATTAGATGATGAGGGTGCTGGTATTGGTATTCAGCATGGAAGTAATAATAACGTAGTTGAGCTTAACGTCATTTCAGGTAACAGGGATGGGATTACTTTCAGAGGGCAAGGTTTTGGAGCCGGAATCGCTAATAATTCAGAAACTACTTCTAATATAATCAGATCAAATTATATCGGTACTGATCAAACTGGCAAAACTGCCATGGCTAATAAAAACAATGGTATCCTTGTTACAGAAGGTGCACAATATATTACCATTGGTGGGACAGTCGCAGGACAGGGAAATATTATTGCAGGTAATACTGCAGATGGTATTCATATGGAAGATGGTGACAGGGTAAAAATATTCAATAATAAGATCGGTGTAGAAAAAGACGGACTGGCATTAGCAAACGGTGGAGATGGTATTGAGTTGAAGCAAAGCGCAGGTACGACAGGCGGAAGCTCCAATAATATAATTGGTGGTGTTAACGCTGGTGAGTCTAACACAATTGCAAACAATGCCGGAAACGGAGTGGTAGTTGATGGAACAACCTCAATCAATAACTCCATTCACCATAATTCTTTTTCTTGTAATGCGCTAAGAGGTATTGTTCTATCAAACGGTGGTAATAACAATTATGCTAAACCCACATTTTCAGGAACTCCTACAAACTTCACAGTTACAGGTCCGGCAAATTCTTACATTGAAATATATGAAATTGACGCCTGTCATAATTGCGGATTGGATCCTGATAAAGTGCAGGGTAAAACATTAGTAAAATCAGGGCTTTCGCCTCAGTCATTTGTACCAGCAACAGGTAAGACAAATAAAGATTATACAGCTATTGTTTCAGTAAATGGAACAACTGCAGCACATAACACTTCAGAATTTACTTCTTGTGTGGCTCTTTGCATAGAGCCAAAGCCAGATATCACAGGAAGCGCATATGCATTTTGCGATAATACTCAAAATGTAACATTCTCTACACCAAATGTTTCCGGAAATACTTATAGCTGGACTGTTACTGGTGGATTAACTATAGTCGG
Source organism: Sporocytophaga myxococcoides DSM 11118 (assembly GCF_000426725.1). Lineage (NCBI taxonomy): Bacteria > Pseudomonadati > Bacteroidota > Cytophagia > Cytophagales > Cytophagaceae > Sporocytophaga > Sporocytophaga myxococcoides. Next base: position 167,108 of record NZ_KE384560.1, read on the forward strand.
CTCATCTACCGGAAGTAGCGTTACAATTAATGTAGGGGCAACGGGAGGAACACTTTCCGTTAAAGAGCTAGCTGGGGCTTGTGAAGGTATCCATAGTAGAGTAATTACAGTTAACCAAAGACCTGAAACTCCTGGAATAGTTGGAAATATAAGCCCATGTGAAAATTCGACAGGAGTTAAATATAGTGTTCCTTTGACTGCTGGAACGACATATACCTGGACTGTTCCGACAGGAGTAACATTGGTTTCTGGCCAGGGCACTAATGAAATCACTGTTAATATTGGAGCAGCAGCAACCACTTCTGGGAAAATTACTGTTACTGCTAAAACCAGCAGTACAACTTGTGAGGATTTAACGCCAAGTGAAATTACTCTTGACGTGAAACCTCGCCCTGAAACTCCGGGAATCGTTGGAAATGCTACGCCATGTGAAAATACACCAGGTTTAAAGTATAATGTACCGGCTACAGCAGGTACTACTTACACTTGGACTGTGCCAGTCGGAGTAACGATTGTTTCTGGTCAAGGTACTAATGAAATCACAGTAAACATAGGAGCTGCTTCAGCGGCTTCAGGAGATATTACAGTTACTGCTAAAACTACCAGTACAACATGTGAAGATTTATCTCCAAGTAAAATTACACTTGACGTAAAACCAAGGCCAGAAACTCCAGGGATCGTTGGAAATGATGCTCCATGTGAAAATACACCAGGGTTCAAGTACAGTGTAACAGCAACAGCAGGAACAACATATACCTGGACTGTCCCTGGGGGCGTAACTATTGTTAGTGGTCAAGGTACTAATGAGATTACAGTAAATATAGGATCTGCAGCAACAGCTTCAGGAGAAATTACAGTAACTGCTAAAACTACCAGTACGACTTGTGAAGATTTGTCTCCAAGCAAAATTACACTTGATGTAAAACCACGTCCTGAGACTCCGGGAATTGTTGGAAATGCCGCACCTTGTGAAAATACTCCTGGATTAAAATATAGTGTTCCTTCAACGGCAGGTACAACTTATACCTGGGCTGTTCCAACTGGAGTAACAATTATCTCCGGTCAGGGGACAAATGAAATCACTGTAGATATAGGTTCTGCAGCAACAGCTTCGGGAGAAATTACAGTAACTGCTAAAACTACCAGCACGACTTGTGAAGATTTATCTCCAAGCAAACTTACACTTGATGTAAAACCAAGACCAGAAACTCCTGGTATAGTTGGAAATTCTACTCCTTGCGAAAATACTCCTGGTTTAAAATACAGTGTTCCTTCAACAGCAGGTACAACTTATACCTGGACTGTCCCAGCGGGTGTAACTATAGTATCCGGTCAGGGAACAAATGAAATAACAGTTAATGTAGGATCTGCATCGACAGCCTCAGGTGATATAACAGTTGCAGCGAAAACAACAAGTACTACATGTGAGGATTTGAGCCCAAGCAAGTTCACTCTTGATGTGAAACCAAGACCTGAAACGCCGGGTATCGTAGGAGAAGCTAACCCTTGTGAAAATAGTCCAGGTCTAAAGTATAGTGTTCCATTAACAGCAGGTACAACTTATACCTGGGTAGTACCAACTGGAGTAACAATTGTATCAGGTCAGGGGACAAACGAAATCACTGTTGATATTGGAACTTCTGCTACAGCTTCAGGAGATATCACAGTTTTTGCAACTACGACTTCAACAACTTGTGAGGATTTGTCTCCAAGCAAAATTACGCTTAATGTAAACCCAAGACCTGAAACCCCGGGAATCGTTGGAAATGATGCTCCTTGCGAAAATACACCTGGTTTAAAATATAGTGTTACTGCAACGGCTGGCTTAACTTACAACTGGACTGTCCCTGCAGGAGTAACAATTGTATCAGGTCAGGGCACCAACGAGATAACTGTTAATATTGGTCCGGAAGCAACAGCGTCTGGAGATATCACGGTTTATGCATCTACCGGATCTTCTGCAACAGCTTGCTCCGATCTTTCACCTAGCACTATAACACTTGATGTACAACCAAGACCAGAAACCCCAACAGTTAATGGTGATGATGAAGTTTGCGAAAATAGCAGTGGACATATTTACACTATACCTTCAGAGACAGGTGTAGAATATAAATGGACAGTCCCTGCAGGATTTACAATTACAGCAGGAGATAATACAAATAGCATCACTGTAAGTGTGGCAGAGGGAGCTTCGGATGGAATAATTAAAGTATATCTGGTAAATTCTACAACTAAGTGCGAGGATTTATCCCCAAGTGAATTTGCGGTAAAAGTAAATCCAAGACCAGTAACTCCTGGAATAACAGGAAGTGCTGAGGTCTGTGAAGATACTAAGGGACATATTTATTCAGTTCCTGCTGTAAGCGGAGTTGACTATAAGTGGTCTGTTCCTGCTGGATTTACAATTACCTCTGGAGATAATACAAATAGCATTACAGTAAGTGTTGCAGCTGGCACAACAGATGGCGTGATAAAAGCGTACTTGGTAAATCAGCAAAGTAATTGCGAAGATTTGACCCCAAGCGAAATTAGTATTAAGGTTAATACTCTTCCAGTTCTAACGTTGACTCCTGATGCTAATGAAATATGTGTAGGTTCGTCTACAGTATTAAAAACTGTTGTAACGGGAGGAAATGGTGCAGTTACTTATAATTGGACTGCAACTCCAGGACCGAATCCATCAGGAGAAAGCCCAACAGTGAGTCCTGCTGATACTACAATCTATACTTTAATAGTAACCGATACTAAAGGTTGTTCAGCTGATACACAATCTGTGCAAATTGATGTAAACGAAAATCCTGTTCTTGTAATCTCTACCACTGTTAATGACACTATTTGTAAAGGAACTTCGGCGGTTTTATCTACCAATATAACTAAAGGATATAAACCATATATATCTTTAGTTTGGACAGCAAATCCAGCACCTGTACCAAATCAGGATGATTTTAACCCTTCTGTTAGTCCGACAGTAACAACTGATTATACTGCTACAGTTACAGATTCTAAAAATTGTAAGGCAACAGATGCAATAAAGATTACTGTTATAGATGTTCCGGAAGGACCTCTCTCAGCGAATGTTGACAGATCAGTTATCTGTAATACTGATACCAGAAATATCGAACTATCGGCTACTGCAGGTACCGATCCTAAAATTAAACCAATCTGGTACAAAGAAGGGTGCGGATTGGATTCTGTGACTACTGGATACACGGTTTCCATGGCTCCTCCGGATACAACAACTACCTATTATATAGCATTGAAAAATGTCTGTGGAATATCTGAATGTAAATCTGTAAAAGTAAAAGTCAACAAAGATCCTAAAGATGATCTGATAGATGCAATTGTTTCAGATACTTCAATTTGTAGCGCATATGCTGGAGTGATTGAATTGAGTGTGGATACCATTTATAATCCTGATGCAGTTATAAACTGGTATATGAAGGATAAAAATCTTAACGATAGTTTGATCGGTCACGGAACACCTTATGCTTTACCTAAAAATCCAAAGGATACTACATATTATTATGTAAATCTGTTTGTTGAAGCATGTTTGCCTTCACCAACTGATTCAGTTCCTGTAAATGTAATTGATCCTAAAGTGGATGCCGGACCAAACAAAGCAGGTCAGTATATCTATTGTAAGAATAATGATAGAGCTTTAATTCTTGGAAGCGTTATACCTACCACTGGTGTGGATTGGAAATGGGTGCCAGAAAATCCGGCTGCTCCATTGTTGTTTGATACTACAAGGTTAGTTTCCCCGGTGAATACCAAAGCACCAGCTGAGAAACAAAAATGGTATCTGATTGCGGATAATGGAATATGTGAACCGGTTGTAGATTCAATGTATTTAACGGTTCATGACCTTCCGGTAGTAACACTTGATATTCCTCAGGATACACTTTGTTCCAAAGTAGAGTTTGATGCAGTTGCAACAGCTGTTAAAGGTGTACCTAATGCTTATGTATGGTTCACTCCAAACTCAAGTATTCCTGATACAAGTTATGTAATGGTAGATCATACTAGTCCATTAACGAAGAGATTTACTGCTGAAGTTGTTGGCAGAAACTACTTCCTCGTTACAGTTGTAGATACAAATAACTGCTGGGCTGAATTACCTGCAATAGATTCCGTAGAAATCTTTGATCATCAGGAGCTGGTTATTCCTAACCTGATGACGCCTAACCATGATGGTAAAAATGAAACATACATCATCAGAGACGTAAACAACTATGACATTCTTCCCGGAGCTAAACTTGAAGTTTACAACCGTTGGGGTGAGAGAGTTTACAAAAACTCAAGCTATGATAATAGCTGGGATGCCAAGAATGTCAATGATGGTATGTATTACTTCTACCTGAAGACCGGTTGCGCTAAAGATGAATACAAAGGCTGGCTGCATATTATAAGTAATAATAACAGACATGAGTAATTAAAAATATTATCAAAAAGAAAGAGGCCGGTCAGAATTGATCGGCCTCTTTCTTTTGATCTCTAAGGAGGGCGGAAGGTTGCAATAAAAAATATTCAAGAGGTTTGTCTACTTTTTATTTTTCGTGATGCAGAGGTTAAAAATTTCTTTAGACTATAGGCAATACTCATCGTTATACAGGCCGGGCAAACACCAAACCGGAAGAACAAAAGCAACACCTTTTTATACCAATGTAGTTTAGCCGGGATATATGGACAACTTGTACCAGTGTCTTCATATTCTTTAATTCCCCAAATGTTAAATGACTTTTCCATCTTTTGTACTCATTAGTGTCCGAAGAAATAATAAATACACATAGCAGTTAGTCCGACCGAAATAATGCAAAGCAGGATTTTAGTTGATTTATTCATAAAGTTTTTCTAATTAATACCAGAACATTCAGTCTATCACCCAAAGTAATAAAATAAAAAAGGGATATTAAATCCCTTCTTCTATAGCCTTTTGTTTTTTCAATTGCTGAATGCATTTGTACTGCTGGTTGGCACCAGTATGTTTATTTTTCCATCCCATTTTCTTTATTAGATTATCCATGGGTTCTTTATAGAAGAAAATAGCAATTAAGATCTTCTGACAATTTTCTGTGATTCTTTTCAGCCATTCTGAAAGTTTCTGGTCTAAGCTTTTTTCAGATGCTTCATGTGGCAACTCCACATCATTTTGCCAGGATTCTATATTGTTAGAAGAGATTACTTTTTTATCTCTAAGCTGTTTCAACCAAAGGTTTTTTGCGATAGCAAACAAATAGGTCTTTAATCCAGATGTCAAAATAAAGTTTGGTTGCCTTATTTTCTGCAAAAGAACAAGCACAGCTTCCTGAAAGATATCTTCAGCATCTGCTTCGTTTCCTTTATTACGTTTTATAAAAGATAAGATAGTCGGGAAATAATACTTATATAGTCTTTCATAAGCTTCACTATCTTCCGACTTTAATTCCTCGACGATATTATTGTCCGTAACAATTCCCATTATCTGAATATAATTGGTGATTTAATTAATACCTAAAAACTTAAAAAATCACCCATAGATTTATAAATTATAAATGACCCCAAAGATTTGTTTCTCACTCCTTTTGTTTACTTTTTTGACTTTCAGTGTATATATTACATCGTTGATAATTGAGGGATTATCATCTAGCCAGGAATTTCCTGGCCTCCAAATAATAATAGCAACACTTACATTAAAATTTGAATGATTTTAAGCCCCAAACTGAGGCTCTTTAATCATGCGGCCGTTTTCCATCTTTCTAAAATCGATGGTTTATGGCTTATAATTTTATTTATACCATAACCTTAATTTTAATTAGAACCCATTATTTACGCATTATGAAAAAACAGTTCTACTTTACATTGGCCATTTTAATGTCTGTCTCGGTCCTAAAATCCTTGGCACAGGCTCCTACACTTGAACTAGATAAAGTTCTTTTGTCTTCTAATGAAATGGCACAACCCTGGGGCATGTGTTTTATTTCTCCAAATGAATTACTGTTTACAGAGAAAAGCGGAAAACTATTCCGATATGTAGTTTCCTCTGATACAAAGACACAGATCAGCGGAGTTCCTGCTGTCTCAACCTCCGGCCAGGGTGGACTACTAGACGTAGCTATTCATCCTGATTTCTCCACCAATAAGTACGTTTATCTTTCGTATTCAATTTCTGGATCTGGTGGCTCCACACTTGCAATAGGCAGAGCCGTATTAAATAACAACCAGCTAACGGGCTTTACTGAAATATTCAGAGCCCTGCCTTTTAAAAGCGGTACAAATCACTATGGCAGCCGCTTAGCTTTTGATAAAGATAACCACCTTATTCTTACCTCAAGTGAAAGGCAGGAACAGGATAATGCTCAGTTACTGGAAAATCATTTGGGGAAAATCATACGTCTGAATGACGATGGGTCCGTTCCAAGTGACAATCCATATGTAGGAGTAAGTGGAGCAAAGCCTGAAATTTATAGTTATGGACACAGAAATATGCAAGGGTTGGTTATTCACCCGGAAACAAATAAAATTTATGCTCATGAACATGGGCCTATGGGTGGAGATGAGCTCAATTTAATTGAAGCTGGTAACAACTATGGCTGGCCAAAAATAACTTTTGGTAAGAATTATGACGGAAGCACGATTACCAAGGATACTGCAAAAGAAGGAATGAAACAACCTATCAGGTATTGGGTTCCTTCTATTGCCCCTTGCGGTTTAGCTATTGTAAATGTACAGAACCAGCAAGCCAATGAGGTGAATTTTATTTTAGGAGCTCTTGCAGGAAAACAAATTCAATGGGTGAAAATAAAGGATGATAAGCATGTGGCCACTTATTCATTCATGCAGAATTACGCGAGATTCAGAGATGTTGAAGTCTCACCTGATGGGAAGATTTATGCTTTGACAGAAAGCCCGAACAGTCTTATTCTTTTAAGGACCAATCAGGTGGTAACAGGGCTGTTTGAAAGTTCTCCAAACAGCGGCAACATAAGTTTATATCCGAACCCCGTTACTGATATTTTTACGATTGATGCGGCTGATTTTACAGGAAAAAATGAAGTAGCAATTTGTAATAATCAGGGCAAAGTGCTTCGCACATTGCTTGTGACAGATAATTCATTCGATTCCGGGAAAATGAAAATAGATATTAGCGATCTACCTTCTGGTATGTATCTGATCATTCTTAAATCAAAAGAAAGCAGCAAGACAATAAAGTGCCGCAAGTTATAATAAATGCAATTCTGAATTAAGAAAGGTGTTTTGATCGTGATGTTATTCTAAGTCAGGAGACTTTTAATATTAAAAAGCCAGTTAGTAATGACTGGCTTTTTAAATAGTATAGAGCAGTTGGGCAACTGAATTAATTATATATTATAAGCAAATGCTCTTCTTCAAAATTTATGACCGATCGGTATATTGATGCCTGCTGCATAAGTATATTGAAGGGAAAGAAAGTTATGTTTTACTCTTCCGTTATAGATTTTTCCCCATGTATAGAAAGCCTCTGCAGCCTGTAATCCCGTATCAAGGAAGAAGTATTTAAATAAATCAACTCTTAGAGATCCTGTTACTCCTACAACTATGCCTGATAGTTTAAAAGGACCGTCATTATGATAGCCGAGAACTCTTGAATCCGTTTTTGGAATCAGTACACCACCTCCTGGTTTTACAAGCCCTCCAAAGCGAATATTCTTATTTTTTGACTCATATATAACCATCCTTTTCACTAAAGATATCATTAGATAGTTGTTCCCATTCGTATGCTCGAATTTAACAAAGTCAGGGCTAATCAATGTATCCTTATCAATTTTCTGTCCATAGATTTCACCTTTTACATGCCTGACCTCATTGTCGTGCATTACATACTTCAAGTGGTTCCAGCTTCCTTCAATACCCCATCCTTTCTTTTCGTTGAACATGAAACCTATATTCAAATTGTATTGAGGAACGGTTGGAGGAGTGCGAAAGAAATTATCCATATCCGGCTGGTCGTGGGCCCGTGCTTTTTCTACTTTAAAATCATAATTACCATTAGGATTACTTCCTGCAAAGTGCAAGGTAGAGCGTGAATACATATCTCTGTTATATCCCCACATCAGGTAAAATGAGCTACCATTCTTTCCGGAAGAGGAAGTGTTATCTTGGGCATTGGCAATGAACACGAAAGATGAGAAAGAGAGGAGGAATAAAAAGCTGCGTAAGCTTTTTCTTAATAATGACTTCAAAGGAACCAACAAATTAATGATCAATCTGAAAACTTGCTGTAAAGTTAAGGCAGGAGGATATTAATAAGCGGACCTTTGTATTTCGATTTCTTACATGCTTTGGTAACACATAAGTTTTAGATGGTTATTTACTTATTTGGTAATGTATGCCTAAAAGGATAGAAATGGTGCGGTTTCTCAAAGGTGTTGATTGACTGTTACTTTGTATGTTTGTTAACCCATAAGTATATCTTGTGTCAAATATGAAGTTGGCCCTATCTCCGATCCTGTATTGAAATCCCGCCCCACAAATCAGACCAATATCATTTTTTTTGTAATCACTTGATTTTATTTGAGTCCCGGAAAAGCTTTCAAAATCGCCATTAGGCAGGTCTTTAGTATATCGCATTGATTCTGAAGCTTCCAATCTAAAAGCTGTAGATACACCTCCAAAAAATTTAGGTCTGAAGGATTGATCTTTTTTTCTTAAGTATATTTCAATTAGTAAAGGAATTTCAAGGTATACAAGATTTAAATATGAATTCCAGTTTAGGTTGGAAGAGTCTGTACTTATTTGTCCTGTTCTTCTCGCTCCTTTTGAAGATATGAGGAAATCAGCATTAAATCCTACATTATGGAACTTTTCCCATGTGACCGAAAGTCCTGCAATTGTGCCTGGTCTTGTCTTCCCATCAGACAATCCTTTAAGCCGACAAAGATTTAATCCAGCTTTAGGGCCAATGTACAAAGATTGTGAAGCTGCTTCGTGAATACTTATGAATAGCAAAGCATGCAGAAAAAAAGTAAGACCTTTCATAAAAGTGAATTATAATATTTTAACCTCTTTACTCCACTAATGTTAGGGTTCTGGCGATAAATCCCAATAATGATTGGACAGGCCTATGTAAATATAATGGAGAAACAGAGGTTTGCCAAAATAACCGGGTGCTGGTTTTAATATAATTTAATTGATAGTCTGCAATCCGTATTCCAATGATCATTCAAATTGCTGGTCTGAAGTGGAGGGGGAACTAGTGTTTGTGAAGATTCAGAACAAATATTTAATGCTCAGCGTATTAGGAATGGTAAATTTTTAATCAGAATTTTAAGGGTATTTCGGCGTATATTTTAGGGGGATATGCGTGAAGATTTATAATATATCACATTACTTCTGAAAAATTTATAATTAAATAATCTGTGTTGCCTTTTAAATAATTGGCACACAATGAAATTGTATTAAATTTAAACTTTAAACTATAAACCTTTTTTTTAATATGAATAGACTAAAACTTTTACTAGCACTTTTACTAACAATTCAATTTGCATCTTTTGGACAAGTTAATTTATCAAAAGATTTTAAAGTAACTGTCAGCGAGCCTTTTCAGGTAATTGATGGTGCAAGTAAGGAGTATTTTTCCGATGGAAAGGGCAATGCAATTTCTGTAAAAACAGACGCAGAGAAGGTATTCATTCAGCGTTTTAATGCTTCTACAATGAAAGAAGTAAGTAGAAAAACATACGAAGATTTTCCTCCTTATAATAAAGTTCAAAGGGTAATGAAGGTTGGTGATAAATTATACTACATCTTTAGCTCATTTAACAAGAAAGCCAAGGTAGAAGACCTTTATGTAAGAGAAATAAATATGGCTGACGGAACTTTCCTTAGTCCTAAATTACTTTTTTCTACCAGCTCAGAAGTAACTGTCAGCTCATATGTAGATGGAATGCCAGGTATGTTTGGTGCTGGAGCAATAAGATTTGAAGTATTAACTTCATTCGATAACTCCAAAATAATGCTTCGTTACAGAACAAAGCCGGAAACCAAAAAAGATTCAAAAAGCTTTGATATCATCGGTTTTTATGTGTTCGATGCAGCGTTTAACAAGCAATGGGGCGGTGAAGCTAAAATGCCTTACACTGAGAAGCAAATGAATAACCTTGCTTATGCTGTAAGTAAAGATGGTAAAGCATTTATGCTTGCTGCAATAAATGAGACAAAGGAGTTTCAATTGCTTACAATCAATAAAGACCTTTCTGTTACTCCTCACAAAATAGATATTGATGGTAAGTTGTTCTTCCAGGAATTTAAACTTCGCGAAGCTGCTGATGGAAATATTACATGTACAGGTTTTTATGCAAATGGAATGGATGTAACGGTAAACTGGACAGGAGCAGGGGCATTAAGCTTTAATACAAATGGTATTCTTCACTTCAAAATGGATCAGAATGGAAAGATTCTTGAAAAACACGATTATGAATTTCCAATTGAGTTGATCAATCAATTCGAGTCTGGAAGAGCACAGGCTAAAAATGCTAAAAGAGAAGGTGAAGGTAAAGCAGGTATCAATGATGTAAAAATGACCAACCTTGTGCAGGCTGAAGATGGAAGTACTGTCATTGTTGGAGAGCAGCAATATATCAGAAATGAGTTTGTAGGTACGAGACAAACTACAGTTTATTATTATGCTGATGTTATTGTAACCAAAATTGATGCTAAAGGAAAACTGCTTTGGATGAAGAAATTACCTAAAACCCAAGTGGGAACACTTGGTAAAGGTGGAATGGGTATACGTTTCATCAAGTCTAAAGATGCTGAATATGTACTATTCCTGGATAACATTAAGAATGCAGACATAGGAAAAGATGAAGCTCCTGCTAAGCATCAAGATGGAAGAGGAGGATTCCTGACTGCATTTAAAATTAATGATGCAACAGGTAACTATGAAAGACATCCTCTTTTCAATATTGAAAATATCAATGGAGTTGAGGCATTTCAGTTTAAAACGCCAAGGATATTTGATTCAGCAGATAAAACCTTCCTTTTGGAAATTTACCTGAAAGGAAAGCAGGACGGAATGGTTAAAATGGAATTGCTGAAATAATTATTCTTTAAAACTAAAAGAAAAGGGCAGCTCTGAATCAGGACTGCCCTTTTACTTTTTGTCCTGATATCTATTCGAAATATCAAGGAAAAGTCATTATTAAGCATTCTTTTATAACCAAGAAAAGAGTACAAGAGCGAAGAATGTTAGCTATAATGCCTGGCAGAGTAGGGATTGGAATGAGACACTTTATAAAGCTATCATAATAAAAAAGTGCCGGAAGACGATTGGCTTCAGGCACTTTTAATTAAAAGAAGTCTCTTGGATAGATTTTATATTAACTCACCCCCAAAAGCTTCTTTAAGAATTTCCTTATAGATTTCTTCTTTTTAGATGGATTTACAAAGTCACTTTCAATAAACTCATTGTGTTTAGGCACACATAGGATATATCCTTCATCATTGTATAGTCGGACAATTTTATGGGTATTACCAAGAAGTTTATATACAAAATCAATATTCCTGTTTTTAGGGCGGGCTATGTTGCCTGGCATATTACCATGATCAAAGTTTCCGTCTTCATAGATTCTTAAGTCATCAATCAGGAATACATCATTAGCAATCTGTTTTTTTACAGCAAGAATCTGCTCTATTTCTTTTTCCAAAGGATATTTTACTTCCTCTATTTTCTCATCATTGTATCCTAATATTCCTCCGTCAGCACCAGGGAAATGAGCATCTAGCCAGTAAAATGTTGGTAGATCAGTGTTCGTTAAAAGTTGTGGTACAAGATCAAAACTATTACCTTTTACAATTTTTACATTGGCATTGGCCTTGAATCTTTCTCTACATAAATTGTAAAATTCATCCATGATTTCTGTAGAAATGATTTCCTGAAAGCCTGCATCTACGGCTACCTGAATGCCATCACCTTTAAAAGAACCCGTTTCAAAAAATGATTTTAATTTAAATTGATTAACAAACTTGTCAAGTTTAAACCTTGCTAATGTACCCATTTAATCTTTGGTTATAGAATTTGTGAAAAATATCAATTTAAATTTATTACTATTTAAGCGAAAAAAAAATTTTCCCCCTTAAAGTCAGGTCATTATTAAGGTATGTAAAACTCATCTTAACACTTTGTCGTATTTTTTTGCATATTTAGGGTGGTATGAAATATACATTTTTACTTATATCCGCATTACTTGTTTATATTCAGGTTAATGGACAGGATGAGACACATATAGTTTCCTCATCAGGAAATGCTTCTAGTTCAGAAAAGTATTCTCTGACATTCACATTAGGTGAGCCGGTAGCAAGAACCTATCAATCTGAAAGTTACAAACTTTCTTTAGGCTTTATTGGCAAGGATCTGACTGATGTAGATTTGGTCAATTCTGTTTTCCCACCTAGAGAAGATAAGTCAGCCTTGAACTCAGTAATTTTTCCCAATCCTGTTGCAGACAAATTCCAAATCAAAGGAGATGAAAATGCCAGTTACGAGGTGAATATATTCAATATGCAGGGTAATCTTATCAGTAATATAAATTATGTAAGACCAAACAATGATATTAATTACCCAAGGGTTGTAGAGGGATGCTATTATATTGAAATTATCAATAAAGAAACTTTGGAAAGAACATTCGAAAAGATTATTAAAATATAACAATGAAGAAAATTTTTACAATAGCAATCCTTTTGATGCTTCAATTGGCTTGCTTTGCTCAGAGTGGATTTTATTATCAGGGAGTTGCTAAGATGAAGAGCGGTGCTCCGATTGCGGGTCAAACTATTTCAATTTACATTTCTATTTTGAGTACTTCTCCTGATGAGTTGTTTTATAAAGAAAGTCATTCTGTTAAAACCGATGATGATGGACGATTCTCACTGGTAGTGGGAGAAGGGGCGCCTTTACAAGGGACTTTTAATGAGATTAATTGGAGAAGCAAGGAAATATGGATACAGACTGAAATGGACGCTGGACAAGGGCTGGAGGATATGGGTAAGTCAAGGATTCTGCCTGTTCCTATTGCTACTTATGCTTTAAAAGCGGCCTATGATTATCGAATCTATACTGCAACTCCTGATTTTCCAAGCAATCTTTTTGCACTTAAGCAAGGCGAAACAAGGGGGAATCTGAAACTTGGGGTTAACTCCTACATGTATGATCATGAAGCCGTTCAATTAACGGTTGAAAATCCAATTCAAGGTTTGACCATTCAGCCAATGAGTTTTACAGTAAATGCTCAGGAATCAAGCACCCAGATTCAGGAAGTGAAAGTGAGTGCAAATGCGGGACTAGCTGCGGGTATCTATAATATTCCAATAAAAGGGCGATCTACTTCTGGTAAAGTTGTCTCCTCTACTTTTCCAATAAAAGTATTGCAAGCTTCTCTAAGCAGTTACCTGGTGGGAAGATATAATGTCGCAGATGTAATTGTAGGTAAGACAGATACTATTTTTCATGAAGAAAATATTGAAGCGGCTGGCATTGATTCAATAAGATTTACGAGCAATATTAAGCATGAAGATCATTATTTACTATACAATCGCGTAGCTGAAGTTAACAATTCTGGTTTGGGCGTGGCACTCGATATCAAGTTTCCGATAGCCTACACTGATGTGATGGTATATACTTCTGGAGCCCAGCAGGTGAGCAATTTAGATGAGTTTATGATTCCTTATACAGTTTATTTTTCTATGAAAAATATAAATGAGTATCGACAAGCAATTTTTAAAAGAATAAAGTAAGTTGAAGCACTAAGAATCAATGTAATTTTTTTATGTCAACTTTAAGAGACGAAGCTAAGAAGAGTAAAATCAATAAATCGGACAGACCAGTCCTGATATATATTGCCATTGGAGTTGCTACATTATTTGCAATAGCACTAAGATGGTTCGATGAGGATTTATCTTTAAATATATTATCTGAAGTCATCGGTGCTGCATTTACGATTTTTGTAATCGATGTGCTATTGGTAAAATCCAAGACTAAAAGATGGCTAATTGTGCAGGAGCATATCGATTATCTTATCGGAAGAACGATCAACAGAGTCAGAGATGGTGTAGCAACAAGAGTGTTTGGGTTCAAAGCTGAATTTAACCACAGAATGACAGAAGAAGAAGTTGTCTTGCAGTTAAGAAAGCAAAGAGAAAAGTTTTTAAACGAATTGGAGGTTCTTTCCGCAGAGAAGCTTTCTGAAAGGATAGATCTTACTTTTTTTAACAAAGATAGCTATGACTATTTTGACGAGAAGGCTGAAGATATCTGGATGTTGATTAACATGAAATATGCAGAATACCTGGCTCCGGAACTTGTATCCTTACTTATTGACCTTCATACAAATCTCGTTGATGTCAGTGCCCATATTCGCACGTATGATAAGGCTGAGAGATTCCCAGGTGAAAAAGATCATTATCACAATGTGGCGTTACAAGCAACTGCGAGAAATTTAAAAGAGATTATTCGTATTGTGATCAAGCTGAAAGAAGAAGGTTATTCGGATGCTGCAAGAATAATAGGAACAAGAGAAGAAGAAATCTGATTTTAAATTTACCTTAAAATAAAAGGCCCTGCATTGAGTTATAAATGCAGGACTTTTATTATTAAACCGTTTGTAATGTGGCCTTATTTTTTGATTTAAGTTTATCTTTCTTCTGTTTTTTATTTCTTCCCCACCATATATAAAAGCCTGTAAGAGGAAGACTTGCGCATATCAGACTAATGCAGAAAACAAGGATTTTCCCTGGTAGGCCCAAGATAGCACCAACATGGATGTCATAGTTCATTCGTCTTAGCTTATTTCCAAAACCTGAATTTTCATACTTGATATTATAGGGACCTTCTCCATCAGGAAGGGGCTTTCCTGTATACTGATCGAAATAGCTGTTGTCGGCTTTGTAATATGTACCTCGGGCTGGGTTGACATTAATACTTATAGGGTCTTTATGATCTCCAGGCATATTTACAGAAAGTGAATGACCTGGATTTGCTTTTACAGCCTTTGACCATAATAGGTCTATCATCTGTCCTTCGTTGCTTGCTGATGGAGTTATGGTTGTATCTGATAATGGCCTGTTATATGCAGGTAAAGATTTTCCTCCCGAGGTAGCCCAATAAACTGATTTCGAAAACCACTGGAAGCCCCACACCAGGCCTGTAAGAGCGAGTATTAAGGCAAATGCCATCGCATAAAACCCAAGTATATTATGCAAATCATAATTTTTTCTTTTCCATTTGGTCGTTTCTTTCCATTTGAAAGAAAAGCGTTGTTTGGCTGCACTGCTATTCTTGGGCCACCATAAAATAAGACCACTGATAAGCATTATAGCAAATATAAGAGTTGCTGAAGCAATCACCGGCTGTCCGATAGATTCTGGTAGCCACAAATAGAAGTGACCATGAAGAACGATATGAAAAAAATCCTTATCCATATCAGAGACTTTTAAGACTTTCCCTGTATATGGGTTTAAATATACTTTCCAGTAAAAGTCTTCACCAAACGCATAAGCAGCTGCCGAATATGGCGCGCCTTTATATTCAATGCTGTTGACCTTATTACCTGGTGTATGTTTTGATGCAATCTTTTTTAATTGAGAAGGAGGGAGTATCTTTCCTGAGATTGGTTTTGTAAACTGATATGGCTCAGTGAGTTCTTTAATTTCAGTTTCAAAAGCCAGTATACATCCTGTAATACTGATTATAAAAACAATAAGCCCGGACGCAAGCCCAAGCCACAAGTGAAGTTTGCCTGTCAATTGTTTGAAGGTCATAAATATAGAGTTATGAATATGACCCCGTTTCCGGGGCCATTATTATATTATTCATCTTTTAATTTAAAGATAGCAGGTATTTCGATGCCTTTAACAACAGCACCTTTGGTTCCGGTTGCAGTCGTTGGGTCAATTTCATAAATAGCACATCCATTACTTCCTCCGGCGTTGATAGAAGTATACATCTTTCCATTTTCTACAAGAGCTCTGGAAGCGTACTGTCCGCCATGCATTGGTACACCGCTGATCTCGGAAATAGACTGACTTTCAAGATCTATTATTATAATTTTGCAAACAGGATTGTCAGACTGAAGAGCAGCCCATTGCCAATCTTCGCTTTGTTGCTCATCAACAATTACACGGGCCACAATTTTACCATTGCCAACATAAGTTCCGGAAAGAATTTTATAATGCCCGCCACTGGCAGCCTGCACATCAAAGAAGTAATCCTTATCAAAAGATGAAGCGCCTTTTTTGATTCTCAAAATACCTGAACTTTTGGTTACCTGTGTATAACCAGCGCCAAATGAGTTAGGAGAAAATGTATAGATATCTCCATCTTCAGTCATGATCATGCTTTCAGGTCCTGCATAAAACCCGATAGGGCCTGTGCGGGTATCTTTAATCGTTTGAATATAGTCAAGTCCCGGATAGGTAAATACAGAAACGTAAGCTGTATCGGTTGATGGAGTTAACCATGATTTACCACCAACCGGATAAAAGCTTACGTACATTTTTCCATCTCTTACAAGGATCCCTGTAGGCCATTTGTTAAGTGTGTCCGAAGGGCTGCTTAGATAAATCGGACTGGTCTTTTTGGTCATCAATCCTACAGTGTTAACATCTATCAGTTGGATTTCAGTATTAAGTGTACCTCCGCCCCATGGAGCACCGATTGCTATAAGAGTATTGTCATCTCCTTTGCCCATGCAGTCCATACGATTAAACATCATGCTGCCTTTTTCCTTCAATTCTCCATTTACTTTATGGTATCCTATACATTTGTTGCTGGCGTTTCCATAACTAAAGCTGAAAGCAGTATTACCTACAGTTGCGTAGTAGCACCACCCCAGTTGTTCTATCCCTCTGCCTTCGGCACTTATTTCTCCGTTCAAAAGGTTCCCTTGAAGCAAGGCATAATCACTGGTACCTTCTTTCCCCTGAGTTCTCAGAGATACAAAGTAATCACCACTCATTACATCAACTTCTTCTTTTTCTTTGCAAGAAAATAGCATAGAAGTTACAATGCAGGCAAGACCTACTTTGGAGAGTAATCGTTTTTTCATTGATAAAATTTATTTTAAAAGGTTAATTGTGTAATTGCATTCTGAATTTTACATAAAAGGCTCTGCCGGGCTTTTGCAGCTTGAAGTTGTCGTAAACTCTCACATCTCCTATGTTATTGCATTCAAGACTTATATTATATCGTTCGTTTTTAAAAGAATATGTAACTCCGATGTTTTGTGTGAACTGACCTGGAATGTCAAATTTCCCTCTTCTGCCACCTTGCTTCGGCCAGAAAAGCCAAAATTTGTTGACATAGTTGATTCCGAGGTTTAAAGAGATATTATCTTTCTTTGAAAAAATATCGCTAAAGCGAACACCTATATCCGAATTGCCGAATAGATAGGGGAAATTTGGAATCCGGTCATTTCGGTTAAAGTTTATTGCCCCATCTTCAAAATACTTGTATGTAGAACGAAGATCCTGGTATGTTCCATTGGCTGTTATATAAAAGAGTGATTTGTACATGTATCTGAATCCGCCTTCAATACCCTTAATGGTAACCTCCCCTTCATTCATATAGGTAACAGTGGGGCCACCTGAGGCATTGGGTCTGATAAAGTCAAATGCTTTTCTATAGATGACTCCTGATTCAAAATCAATATGGTGATTGCCTCTTTTGAAATTGGTTATAAAGCCCAGATTAATGTTGTTACTTCTTTCCGGTTGTATAGTCATGTTAGCTTTATAGGTTATTCCGTTCCCCATTAGCTCTAATTCATCAGGAAGGCGATAGGCATGTTCGAAAGAAGCTTTGATCTGTAAAGTGGAAGTTAGAAAATAAGATGCCGCCACTCCATACCCCGGATAGCTTTTGGATTTTGATACAGGCACTTTGTTGTCATCATATCCCGATGCATCCGTTGTGCTTACTTTTTGCTGAAAGTATTTTCCGAATATTGTTCCGGTAAAACGGTTGTTCAGGCTTTTATAATTGTATGCAGCACCAAGTACATGTTTTCTTAATATGTTCGGATCTTCAAAAGCTATTGCAAATCTGGCTATAGGGTCTGAGCCTTTCCTTCTGAACCGATTGAAGGTATGTGTAAGTCCAACAGAACTTCTTTCAGAAATCTTATAGCTCAGGTTGGTTGTTGTTAGGAAATTTTGATCTGTAAACTTAAATAAGGTTTTTTCATCTATTTCTCCCGAAATAGTATTCATAGCTGAATTAATTATTTGACCTTCCCAGTTATACTTTCTCGACGAGGTATCAACATTCAGAGAATTGGTAGAATTGAATGAACCATAAAAGCTAAGAGATAGTCCTTGAATGAAAAGATTATCTTTTTTGTATTTAAGTGTTGGCATTAATGATGTACTCTTAGTAAAGGCTTCTCCCACCACGTTTTGCATGTTCATGCCAGTCTGAATTTCTTTGTTATTGCCGGAAGCAATAATTCCGAAAAGTAATTTGTCAGCAAATTTTTTGTTAACGATTCCAGCTTCCAACTGCAGCGTTCCTGACTTGTATCTATCATGAAATCTTTTGTATGACTTTTCAGGGCCATATTTCATAGTAATTGGATCAGCAGATTCTACATAAGTTTTATAGCTATTATCTGAATAATTGTAAAATGCATTTACATTTACCATAAACCCACTGCTATCCGCAAAGCGGCTATTTAAAGAAGCACGGTGAGTGTTAAAAGATCCATAGCTGTATGACAGATCAGCAAAGCTTTTGACCTTTTGATTGGTTACAACATTAATCGCTCCTCCAAGGGCATCACTTCCTAACCAGATAGGTACAACTCCTTTATAAACCTCTATTCTTTCTGCAAGATTCGCAGGGATATTATTCAGTGTGAGCGATGATCCGAAGTTGTCCATTGGAACTCCGTCCAGGAAAAATTTAACCTGTTTACCACTGAAACCATTCAAAGTAAAGTTAAAATTAGAGCCCATTCCGGCTTCCTCACGTACCTTAATTCCTGATGTTCTGTTTAGTATCTGATTAAGATCTGTAGTAGTGTTAGCATATGTTTTTAGATCAACAACATTAACATTATATGATGATTCTTTTATTTCCTGAGCTTTGGATTTACCTATTATCTGTACCTCCTTCAGGTGTTTATCAGATTCTATAAGTTTGATTTGAGCTACATCCGTTATTTCACCAGCTTTTACCTGCACTTTAATTAATATTGGTTCATGATCCAGCATTTGGACCTCCAGTGTATATGCTCCTTCAGGATGTTCAAGTTTAAAAGTCCCATCAGCTTCAGTCAATGTCGATTTTCCGGTTTCTTTTATAGCAGCCAATGTAAATGCCGCTGGTTTTCCATTTGAATCTACAACTGCTCCCTTGATGGTACCAGAAGTTGATTGTCCATAAAAAAGGAGAGGGGTAAAAATGAAACTGAGGGTGAGTAAAATTTTGGAAAATGACATTGTTTAATCGGTACTTAATTTCTTTATGGTTTTGATTCGAATTTTGACGTTGTGGGATTGAGCTGACTCACTTATATCTTTTGTGGGTGTTTTTTTCTTACCATTTCACATTGTTTACTAATTTTAATTAGACTAAATCTAAACAGCGCAAAAATAAATAAATTATTTAGAATGGTTCCAAATTATGTGAAAAAATATTTTTTGATTTTTACCCCTGTTTAATCTACTGTTAATCAGTATGTTATTGGATTTTGGTACTTATTAAACTGATAAAGGTGGTTTTTTTGTTTAAAGAATAAATGGAAACGGGAATTAAAATGGGGCACATGGGACCAATGTTTTTTACTGAAGAGCAAGAACTTCGGAATTGGTTTGAAAAAAATTACCAAAAGAAGAAGGAGCTTTTAATCGGTTATTACAAAGAGGATTCTGAAAAAAAAGGCATCACCTTGTCCCAATCTGTGGATCAGGCTCTCTGCTTTGGATGGATAGAGGGAGTACGCAAATCGCTTGATAAAGAAGGGTATATTATCAGATTCACACCAAGAAAACCCAAAAGCGTGTGGAGTCCTTTGCATATAAAGAAAGTAGAAGAACTTTTGGAAAAAGGATTAATGAAGTTTGAGGGTATTGAGGTTTTTAATAACAGACAAGGATGTGATTCGGGTGTATTTCCCTTTGAAAAGGTAGAAGCAAAACTGGATGATTTTTTAGTAGAAAAATTTAAGGCGCATAGTAAAGCCTGGAATTTTTTTAATGCAACAGCTCCTTCCTATAAACGCACAGTACTCAACTGGATCATGAGCGCAGATCAAAGAAGTACAAGAGAAGAAAGGTTGGAAGCTTTGATAAGAGAAAGCGAAGCTGAAAAGAAACTAAGCTGAGTTTGGGTACTTTTCTATTTGGATTAAATATTTATATTGCCAGAATAAATGTTTAACCAATAACGAGAACCTATGAAATTTGGCCAGGTAGAGAATCCCGAAGAGATCGATTTTAAGTTACCACCAGACCATAAAGACACAGGAAAGATGCTTTCGGAGAATAAGAAGGACAAGCCTTTCAAAGTGTATGTCGGCTGTGCAAAATGGAATAAAACAGACCTAAAGAATTTTTACCCTAAAGGAACAAAAGACGAACTGACATATTATTCATCACAATTCAATAGCATAGAGTTGAATGCTACTTTTTATAATGCACCTTCCAAAGAGCAAGTCTTAACATGGAAAGAAAAGACTCCTTCGGACTTCAGATTTTTTCCTAAACTCACTAATAGTATTAGTCATTTTAAAAGACTAATAGATGTACAACCTGTTGTAGAAGAGTTTTGTGATGCTGTATCCGAATTTGACAAGAAACTCGGAATGGTGTTTTTGCAGATGCATGATAATTTTGGGCCTAAAAATTTTGATAGGGTTGAGACATTTATCAACGATTTTCCAAAGGCAATTCCGCTTGCTATAGAACTCAGGAATAAAGCCTGGTTCGAAGATGTTAAAGAGGCAGAGCGTTTATATAAGTTGATGGAAGCTAAGAAAAAGACAAACATTATTGTAGATACTGCCGGAAGAAGAGATATGCTACACATGAGACTTACAACTCCGAAGGCATTTATTAGATACGTCGGAGCCAATCATGAAAGTGATTATGCTCGCCTTGATGACTGGTTGAAGAGAATCAAGAAATGGAGAGAAGAAGGACTACAAGAATTGTATTTTTTTGTCCATCAAAATGTGGAGAAAGAGTCACCGCTTCTTTCAGCTTATTTTATTAAGAAATTAAACAAAGCTTTTGATCTTGATATCCAGATTCCGAAGACGTTGGATAGTAAGTAGAACCTTTATTTAAGAAGAGCGCAGGGTTTTACCCTGCGTTATCAAAAAGCCGTCTCTTCCAGGGACTGGTTTCTGGAAGACGTAATATTTTCTTAAAGCCCCCGGAGGGGTGGTATTTTGTCAGCATAGGGTGTAAGCCCTATACAAACTGATGACGTATTTTTTGATTTGAAATATATGAGATAATTTTTTCTTTCTCGGAAGGATTTACAGAAAAGGCTCCATATCCATCCTGCCAATAAAAATTTTGGAGGGATGAGTCTTTGGTTTTGATCCATTTTGAAGATTTGGATTTAACATATTCAACGAGTTTCATCAATGGGATTTTTTGAGAGAGCATACATAAAATATGGACATGCTCCTCTGCACCTGCTATGGCGATGGTTGGGCATTCAAGATCCTTACATTTAGCACATAAGTATCCATGAATTTCTTTCTGAAAAAGAGGCTGAATAAATGGAGTTCTGTATTTTGTGATAAATATTAGATGGATGTAATTTTTTACCAATGATTGTCCCATAGCTGTTTTATTTTAAGTAGCTGGATTTGAAGATAATATTAGCTAAATATTCTCATCAATCTATATCTACGTTTAAGTTTCTTCACAAGTGAATCATAATCTCATTTCTCCTTATTAATTTTACTCCATACACTGAATCTTTTGGAAATAGTAAAAACAGAAAATCTTTCTAAATCATTTGGAGCATTTCAAGCTCTAAGCGAAATATCACTCGGGATAAAGCAAGGTAGCATCTATGGTATCCTTGGTCCGAACGGAGCAGGAAAGACAACCCTACTCAGGATACTAACCGGTATATTAGGTCCTGATAAAGGAGTGTATTTTTTCCAGGGAAACAAATTCACTTCTGCTTGTCAGCAAAGAATCGGCTATCTGCCTGAAGAAAGAGGCTTGTATAAAAAGATGAAGGTAGAGGAGCAACTTGTTTATTTTGCCAGGTTAAAGGGAGTTACTGCATCTGATGCTAAGGCTAGGACTTCATCATTTTTGGAAGAAACCAGCCTTGACAATTGGAAGAATCACACTGTTGACTCTCTTTCAAAAGGAATGCAGCAAAAGGTACAATTCATTGCCAGCATTATTCATAATCCCGACCTGATTATACTCGACGAGCCTTTCTCAGGCTTTGATCCGGTAAATGCTGAATTACTAAAAAACTATATTTTCAGATTTAAAAAAGAAGGAAAAACCATCTTGCTTTCAACGCACAGAATGGAAAACGCAGAAGAGTTGTGTGATAAAATTGTGCTTATAAACAAAGGAAAAAATGTTCTTGAAGGGGAGGTCAAAAAGATTAAAGAAGGAGTAAAAAAGAACAGACTTATAATTGAAGGAGAAGGTTCTTTGTCTGAAAATAAACTCTTATACGATATAGTAGAAACAGAATCACTCTCCGGGAATCAGTTTGTTGCCACGCTGGCTCCAGCCCAGGGAGTAGCTCTTAATAAAATCATTGAAGTGTTAATGCCGCATGTGAGTTTTAAGAGCTTCAAGGAAGAGCTACCTTCGCTTCATGAAATATTTATAGATAAGATAAAGGGAGATAGTAATGAATAAAGTTTGGTTGATCCTTCAGCGAGAGTACATTACAAGAGTCAGAAAAAAAGCTTTTCTTATACTTTCTTTTTTAGGACCTCTGATTTTTTTGGTTTTGATGATTGTTCCTGCATGGCTCACAACGCCACAAGCAAAGGAAAAGGAAGTAGTGGTTATAGACCAGCATCATGTATTAAATGAACAGCTTGAAGCGCCGTTTATTATCTTTTCAAATCAGGAGACTCCAGGTGGAAGTAAGCCTTCACATCTCATAATTCTTCCGTCTGATTCATCTGGAGTTATTAATGCAAATTTTATCAATGTCTCAAATATATCTTCAGAGGAAAGGAAAGGAATAGAGCAGGCTTTAAAACTGGCCATTGCAAGAAATAAACTTAAGGAGGTACTCATTCCTCAACACGGATCTTTACCGGATTTAAATTTCAAAGAAACAAGATTGACGGAGAAGAATGCTGGTGAGGCATCGGCATCGGTCGGCTTGTTCTCTGCCATATTAGTTTACTTTTTTATATTCTTATATGGAGTGCAGGTAATGAAAAGTATCATTGAAGAAAAGGCCAACCGAATACTTGAAGTGGTAGTGTCTTCTGTGACTCCTTTTCAGCTTATGGTAGGAAAGATATTGGGAGTGGCGTTGGTGAGCCTTACTCAATTTTTAATTTGGGTAGTCACTACATTTACTATATCCCGTTGGATTTTTGACAGATTTAAGTTGGAACGCTTTTCTGACGAAAACATCAATCAGACTTTAAAAACAAGTCATGATGCGGCTCAGGCAATGGAAGTAAACGATATGCTTAATTTTGTAGGACAGATAAATTTTGGTTTGATTATTCCTGTATTTATCTTCTTTTTTCTTGTAGGATATCTCTTTTATAGTTCTCTGTTTGCTGCGATTGGAGCGGCTTCTGATGCGGAGACAGAAACCCAGCAATTTATGCTGCCTATAACACTGCCTTTAATTTTTTCATTTATTATGGCTCCCCGAATACTGGAAATGCCGGACAGCACTTTGGCAAAAATCCTGTCTTATATTCCTTTTACCAGTCCCGTCGTGATGATGTTGAGAATACCATTTGGCATTGCATCCTGGGAGATTGTATTGTCGATGGCTACGCTATTCACCTTCTTCTTGCTGGCGGCATGGTTTGCCGCAAAAATATATAGAGTAGGAATTTTAATGTATGGTAAAAATGCCACCTGGAAGGAACTCTTCAGGTGGCTTTCTTATAAAGACTAATGTAAATAAACTCCGTAATCGTGCCCATCCAGAACCACATCAATTCTTTCTCTCAATGTTGTAGCCAGGGAATAGCCCACATAATCTGCTGCGATAGGAAATAATTGATGGCTTCTGTCCACAATTACCACTGTCTGCAATTTGTTTAATTCTATATTCAGGAAAGGTTTAAGGGCATAAGCCAGTGTACGGCCTGTATTCAAAACATCATCCGCCAGAATGACAGTTTTGTTTTTAAGACTTTCAATGTCAATGTCCAGGTGAACTTCACTTTGCACTCCGGCAAGTTTATCCAGCTGAATTTTAACAAGAATGACTCTCAAGGGAGAAATATTTTCAATTTCATTTTTCAGAAGATTGGCAAAAATATATCCTTTTTCATCGATCCCGGCCAGCACAATTTCTCCTTCAGAAAAATTATTTTCATATATTTCAAAAGATATCCTCTTGATTTTCTGTAATATCTGTTGTTTGTTAAGGATTAAATTTTTTTCACCAGCCATATATTTCTTGTTAAAAAAGGAACCAATTAAAGCCCCAGTGCTTTTTTATTTAATGGAGGGCAATTTAATGAAAAGGGTAATTTCTAAAAAATTAATCATGAGTTTGGTAGATAAAATCTATTTTACTAAATTTGTTACCCTTTTACAATAGATAGTTAGCGATTATGAAAAAAGATATTCACCCGGATTACAGAGCAGTTGTTTTTCAAGATTCTTCTAGTGATTTTAAATTTCTTACAAAATCAACTATAAAGACTTCTGAAACAATTAAATGGGAAGATGGAAATACCTATCCTCTCGTTAAAGTTGAGGTTAGCTCAGCTTCTCACCCATTCTACACTGGCAAAAAATTATTTGTTGATGCTGCAGGTAGAGTTGAGAAATTCAAGAAAAAATACCAGAAGTAATAAAAACATTCTGAATAAAGTTTTCTTTAAGTATAGAAGTCTTCATGATTCCATGAAGACTTTTTTATTTTTGTAAAATATGCATTTCATTTTATTCGACGAACCTTCTATAAGGCAGGGTCTCCTTCCTTTTACCTTTACCAGGCCGGTTGCTGAGGTAAGGATCGGTATTTTAACCATAGCCGAAAAATGGAGGTTAAGATCCGGATTAGACGTCTCTTATATCACAGAAGAATATCTGAGCGATCGCTTCACTCTCAATCCGGGAAAAGAAAATGTATTTATTAATGGAGGTGTTTGCCCTACTGATGACCTTGTTGCAAAAATTATAGGCCTCAAAGACGGAGAAGTTATTGTCAAGGACGGTGTCATTATCGCCTATAAAAAAGTTGCAGAAGGCAAACAGATTGAATTTAAGGGTGCTTTGAATATAATAAGAAGACCCTGGGATATTTTTTTGAATAATGGTAAAGAAATAACTGAAGATTTTGACCTGATTACCAAAGGCCGAACTTCAGCACCTCTTTCAGATCCTTATACCAGGATTTATAATCAGGAAAGAATATTTATTGAAGAAGGTGTATCTATTAAAGCTGCTATTCTTAATGCTGAGAATGGACCCATTTATTTGGGTAAGAACTCTGAAGTCATGGAAGGAGCCATCATTCGTGGACCATTTGCTCTTGGTGAAGGTGCATCTGTAAGTATGGGTGCAAAATTCAGAGGTGATACAACTGTTGGTCCTTATTCAAAAATAGGCGGAGAAGTAAGCAATTCTGTAATATTCGGTTATTCCAACAAGGCCCATGAAGGATTCCTTGGTAATTCTGTAATTGGTGAGTGGTGTAATATAGGCGCAGATACAAATACTTCAAATCTTAAAAATACCTACTCAGAAGTTCAGGTTTACAGCTATAAGGAACAAGACTTTGTAAACACGGGAAAAATGTTTTGCGGTCTGCTAATGGCAGATCATTCCAAATGCGGGATCAATACCATGTTCAATACTGGCACTGTAGTAGGAGTCAATGCAAACATCTTCGGCGAAGGATATCCTGCCAAATTTGTCCCTTCATTTGCCTGGGGCGGCGATAAAAATTATTCCAGATACAACTTTGAAAAGGTAGTTCAGGTAGCCGAAAGGGTCATGGGTAGGAGAAATATCCAGCTATCCAAGGAAGAGATCAAGATACTCAGACATGTGTATGAAATTGAAGATCAGCAGGTGAGAAATTTCTAATCCCTGCTTAACAATTTTACAACATATTACCTTTTATTTCTACCTCAAAAATTTATAACTAGTACCTAAATTTATTAATTGTGTTATTTTCTCAGATTAAAGGTCTTGAAGAAACCAAAGCCAGCCTTATTGCTTCTGTCAAAAACAGACATGTAGCGCATGCTCAGCTTTTTGCCGGACCAGAAGGAAGCGGTAGCCTTGCAATGGCCCTGGCTTATGCGACTTATATCAACTGTGAGGAAAAAGGAGAAACAGATTCTTGCGGCACTTGTGCTTCCTGCAATAAATTCAATAAGCTCATCCATCCGGACCTGCATTTTGTATTTCCGGTAAGCACAACAAAAAGTGTTTCAAAGGATGCTTCAAGTGCCTTATTCATGAAAGAATGGAGGAACTTCATAGCGGAAAATCCTTATGGTGGATTGATAGAATGGGGAAACTTTATAGGAGCGGAAAATAAGCAACTGAATATATCTGTAGATGAAAGCAGAAATATCATTAAAACTGTGACCATGAAGTCTTTCGAGGCTGAATATAAAATTATGGTCATCTGGCTTCCGGAACAAATGAATTCTTCTTCTGCGAATGCTATTCTTAAGGTGCTTGAAGAGCCTCCGGTAAAAACTATATTTCTGCTCGTTACTCAAAATCCCGACAAGATCATTACAACGGTTCTATCTCGTACTCAGCGAGTAAAGATCAGGCCTTTCACAGATGATGAAGTGACTAAATTCCTTGTGGAAGATAAGCGCCTGGATGAAAAGCAGGCAAGACAAGTTGCTTATCTCGCAGATGGAAATCTAAATGAAGGATTGAGATTGCTGCAACAAGTAGAAGAAGATAACCATCAGATGTTCAGAGAATGGATGAGACTGTGTTACAAAAAGGTTAATGTTCTCGAGCTTGTAGACTGGTCAGAGGCCTTCCAGAAACTTGGAAGAGAAGGTCAAAAGAATCTTTTTCAATATGGCTTGAATATTCTGAGAGAAACCCTGATCTGTCGTCTGAATAGCAAAGAGCTGTTAAGACTTAATGAAGAAGATCTGAAATTTGTGGAAGGTTTTTCAAAAGCCTTAAACGAAATTAAAATCGAAAATATAAGTAAAAGCCTGAACGAGGCATATTATCATATAGAGAGAAACGCCAATGCAAAAATCGTTTTTCTTGATCTCTCTCTGCAAATATCCGGAATGATGAAGTCTTGATATGACTGCTCATGAAGAAAGAGAAGCTAACGATAGGCCGCAGCGATATTATAGATCTCCCGGATCTTAAAATATTTAAGGTAAAAGCAAAAGTGGATACCGGGGCTTATAGTTGCTCAATCCACTGCAGTGATCCTAAAGTTACTGGCAAATTAAGGAAGAAGCTTAGCTTCACCTTACCTTATTTTAATGGTAAGCAAAAAGAAAAAGTTGTTTTTCAAACAAGCGATTTCTCCGAAAGAACGGTGAAAAGCTCTTTCGGTCAAGTCGAAAAGCGATTTGTGATAAAGACGAAAGTTCTCGTTTTTAACAAACTTATTGAAACAGAGTTTACCCTTTCAGACAGATCTAACATGAAACACCCAATTTTATTGGGTAGAAAATTTTTGATGAATGGTTTCCTGGTAGATGTCTCCAAATTCAATTTATCCTACAAACACAAACGGAAAAGCTTAAATAAGTAAGATGATGCGTATCGCAATTCTTTCCAGAAATGCAAGCCTTTACTCCACAAAGAGGCTTGTGGAGGCTGCTAAAGAGCGTGGTCATGAAGTAAGAGTTCTTGATCATTTGAAATGTTATGTCGGGATAGAAGCTGGAAATCCAACCCTTTATTATAATAAGGAGAAAATAACTGATTATGATGCTGTCATTCCAAGAATAGGGGCTTCTGTTACATTTTATGGGGCTGCTATAGTGCGTCAATTTGAAATGATGAATGTGTTCAGTGCAACAAAATCACAAGCCATCACGAGATCAAGAGATAAGCTGAGGACTCTTCAGGTATTGAGCGAAGCCGGTATTGGAGTTCCGAAGACAGCTTTTGCAAGCCAGTCAAAAGATGTTGATAATCTTATAAATCATGTTGGTGGAGCACCCGTCATTATTAAATTATTAGAAGGTACCCAGGGTATAGGTGTCGTACTAGCTGAATCAAAAAAAGCAGCTAAGTCTGTTATCGAAGCATTCTATGGCCTCAAGGCGGATATTCTCATTCAGGAATACATAAAAGAAGCCAATGGCTCAGACATACGAGCGTTTGTGGTAGACAATGAAGTGGTCGGCGCTATGAAAAGGCAGGGTAAAGAAGGTGAGTTCCGCTCAAACCTGCATCGTGGAGGCGAAGGCGAAATGATTGAGCTTACTCATGAAGAAAGGGATGCTGCGCTATGTGCTTCAAGAGCACTAGGCTTATCTATTTCCGGAGTTGATATGCTCAGAAGCACCAGAGGTCCTCTAATCATTGAAGTCAATTCTTCTCCAGGCCTTCAAGGAATAGAAACTGTTACTCAGATAGATGTAGCAGGCAAGATCATTGATTTTGTGGAAC
Organism: Sporocytophaga myxococcoides DSM 11118; assembly: GCF_000426725.1. NCBI lineage: Bacteria > Pseudomonadati > Bacteroidota > Cytophagia > Cytophagales > Cytophagaceae > Sporocytophaga > Sporocytophaga myxococcoides. The sequence goes on from NZ_KE384560.1 coordinate 195,893, forward strand.
GCAATAAAAAGAAAAAGGCAGAGCGGGATTTGATTGGAGTTTAGCCTAAAAATTTCTAAGTTGCTTCTTAGAACGCTTGATTATATTGATGGAGAGTAAGATCAGAATTGGTACCAGAGCCAGCAAACTGGCAATGTGGCAAACGGAGCATGTAGCCGGTGTATTAAACAATGCCGGTTATGAAACAGAGATTATAAAGATTGACACCAAAGGAGATAAGCAACTTACTTCTGCCTTTGCCGAAATAGGGACCAAAGGAATTTTTACAGAAGAGCTTGAACTGCAATTGAAAGATGGTTCCTTGGATATCGCAGTCCATAGTGCAAAAGACATGCAGACAGACCTTGGTCCCGACCTGGAAATTATTGCATTCACCGAAAGAGAAAAACCAAACGATGTGCTGGTCAGCTTTGACAAAGATTTTGCTCTGGAAGACCTTTCCAGGGTATTGGTCGGTACTTCTTCCACAAGGAGAAAAGCTTTGCTAAAGCATTACTATCCTCACCTTTCTACAACTGATGCGAGAGGAAATCTCCAGACAAGACTTAAGAAAATGGAAGATGGCCTTTTTCCGGCAATGATTCTAGCCTATGCAGGCATGCATAGAATGGGATATAATGATTTTATTGTAAAAGAACTTCCCGTTGATTTATTTACTCCTGCTGTAGGACAGGGAAGTATTGCCATTGAAGCTGCACTTTCTCTTGCTTCTGATAAGAAGGCTGTCATCAAAAAATTACTAAATCACATACCAACCGAAACCTGCCTTATTGCTGAAAGAACTTTCCTTAATAAACTGGAGGGTGGTTGTAGCATTCCTGTTTTTGGCCTAGGCACAATCGAAGGAAATCTATTAAAAGTAAGCGGTGGGGTTGTAAGTCCTGATGGTTCTAATATTATTAGAAAAGAGGTAAAGGGAAGTCTGACAGATGCCAGGAAATTAGGCTTGCAACTGGCTGAAGAAGTACTCAGCTCCGGAGGTAAAGAAATATTAGATGCCTTGAAGAAATAACTTTTGAGGAAAATCCTTGTTAAAAATGTCTTAAAGTTAGTGTATATGAAAAGTAAATTTTTTGCGGTTTTATTAATTTTTATTTCGCTTGCAGCATTTGGTCAATCAACAAAACCCTCTAAAAAGGATTATGTAGTGACAATAAAAACAGAGTTTGGAGATATGGTTTTGCTTCTTTCTGACCTAACTCCAAAACACAAAGAAAATTTCTTGAAGCTTGCTCAGCAAGGTTTCTATAATGGAACAACCTTTCACAGAATTATTGATGGATTCATGATTCAGGGTGGAGATCCTAATTCTAAAGATGCAGATCCAAATAATGATGGAATGGGAGGCCCTGGCTATACAGTGCCTGCAGAGTTTAATGAGAAACTGAAGCATAACAAGGGCGCTGTTGCTGCAGCAAGAATGGGAGATCAGGTGAATCCTAAAAGAGAATCCAGCGGATCTCAATTTTATATTGTAGAAAATCAGGATGGTGCGCACTTTCTTGATAACCAATATACAGTTTTTGGTCAGGTGGTGCAGGGGCTGGATGTAATTGATAAAATTGCCACGCAACCAAAAGATCAGCGTGACAGACCTTCTAAAAATATTACAATGGAGGTTTCCGTTAAAAAACTAAAAAAGAAAAAAATCATAAAACTATATCACTGCGAAAACTTTTATAAAGCATGAAAAAGAAAGTTTTAATAACAGGTTCAAATGGCCTTTTGGGACAAAAGCTGGTAGGGCTTATAGCTGATGACGAAAACTATGACTTGATCGCTACTGCAAGAGGCGAAAACAGACTTCCTATGGAGCCTGGGGCATATGTATATAAGTCAATGGACATTACCAACCGAAACCAGGTTATGGATATAGTTTCTGAGACCAAACCTGACTTTATCATTCACACTGCGGCCATGACCAATGTGGATCAATGTGAGACAGAGAAAGAAGCTTGCTGGGCTCAGAATGTTGATGCAGTTAAATACCTGATTGAAGCATCTGAAAAAGTAAAATCACATCTGATCCATTTATCAACAGATTTTATTTTTGACGGGAAAAATGGTCCTTATGATGAAAATGCTAAAGCCAATCCTTTGAGTTACTATGGAGATAGCAAGCTGGCAGCAGAAAAACTTGTATTAAAAAGCAAAGCCAAATGGGCTATTGCAAGAACTGTACTTGTTTATGGTATTGCATGCGATATGAGCAGATCCAACATCATCCTTTGGGTTAAAAAAAGTCTGGAAGAAGGGAAGAAAATTCAGGTTGTTACAGATCAATGGAGAACTCCTACATTGGCCGAAGATTTAGCGATGGGATGCTATCTTATCATGGAAAATCAGGCTACAGGAATCTATAACATCAGTGGAAAAGATTTCCTCACACCATATGAAATGGCCATTAAAACTGCCGATTTCTTTAAACTGGATAAATCTCTAATCACAAAAGCAGATAGTACAATATTCAAACAACCGGCAGTAAGACCCCCGAAAACAGGCTTTATTCTTGATAAGGCCATGAATGATCTGGGGTATGATCCTCATTCATTTGAAGAAGGAATTAAATTGTTGGCTGAACAAATAGCTGAAGTTTAGTTATTTCTTTCCAATAACAGGTTTTTCACATTAAACGATTTAAGGAAATCTCGAAGATTCTTCTAAGGGTTTTCCCTTATTTACATGCGTTCATTAATAAAGTAATTTTATAGTGTAATTGAAATGTAGATAAGACGGCAGTTTCAAATCGGGATTTTAAGTTGATAGTGGTTGAAAAGCTGTGTTTGGTGATTTGACTTATTAGTACGCTTTTGTTTAATAAGTTAGTAAATAATTTAGTAAAGGTTAATGAGCCCTTCGGGAGTGGAGGGCTTTTTTTATTGCCCTCATTTTTATACTTTTAGGCAGAGTTTAATCAGCTAATTACTCCACACATTACCAGCTTTTATGAATCTTATCGAAAGATGTAAGTACTTTTTTGGCATATCAAGGAAGGAAGCTCAAGGATTTATTATCCTCCAGGTTATACTGTGTATTGTATTGACCGCCCCTTTTTTTACGGACGTTATTTTCCCTCAAAAAATCATAGATAAATCAGAAAGCAACGAATCGCTGGATAGTCTGGCCAAACTATTCGAAACAGAGCCACAGTCAATCACTCTTAAAAATAAATCCATACAAATTCCTGCAGATAAGCCGGGAAATTTTGATCCGAATACTGCTTCCAAAGAGACTATGCTGAGGACAGGCTTAAAGCCCAATCTGGCGGAAAGAATAATTAAATTCAGGGAGAAAGGGGGGAAGTTTTTTGTCAAAGAAGATTTACTTAAAATTTATGGATTAGATAAAAATGAATTTGAAAAGATTGCACCATTCTTAACTTTTCAAATACTTCCTAAGTCTAAACTAATTGAGAAAAAGGCGCCAGATGTATTTGATATTAACAAAGCAGATTCGACCAGATTGGAAAAGCTGAGTGGTATAGGTCCCGCACTTGCAAAAAGAATTCTTAAATATAGAAATGCACTCGGAGGCTTCGTCAGTAAAGACCAATATGAGGAAATTTACGGTTTGACGGAAAATTCCCTTGCTCAATTAGTTGCATTTACATTCATAGAAAATACATTTGAACCGGTGAAAATCAATCTTCAGGATGCTGAATTTAAGGCAATCGCAGGTCATCCTTATTTAGGATATCAGGCAGCCAAATGTATTTCAAAAATAAAAAAGACAAACTTCTCTGCCGAAACCATTCATTCAATAATTCGAAACGATACAGTTTTTAAATGCAGAAAACCAGCAGTACTTTATAGATACATTGAGATTGGGCATTAAAAAAATAGATTTTCGGCCTAAATTGAGGAAAACAAATATTATTTTTACGTGAAATAGTATTAACTCTTTAATTTTTTCGGTAGGGAATGATATTGGTATTAGTGCCTCAGATTACAAATAGGCTTACATATATTTTTGATTTTTATTTTAAAGAAATATTCAAATCAGATTATGAGTTTACTACTGATGCTGTGAAATTCAAAGACTATAGTGAAGCAAAGTTTTCTTATGGATTTAAGCAGGTAAACGATGAATTATTTTTGGAAGCAGATCCTATATTATTTGAAACAACTGTTTCTATAAGGCAAATTAAAATCGGAATATTTAATGGAATAAAGACTTTATTTTCCGTCTCAACCGGATCTCTGCCGTTTGATCCGTTCGCCGCCGGGTTTTATATGATCACAAGGTATGAAGAATATCTTCCTCATAAAAAAGACAGGCACAACAGGTATAAACCAGAAAGCAGCATCGCTATTTCAGGAGGGTTCCTTGAAAAACCAATTGTCAATTTCTGGGCTCAAATGATTAAAGAAACAATCAATAACAAGTATCCTCAAGCTATAACTTATTCTGGAACTTATTCTTTCCTGCCAACTCTTGATATTGATAATGCATATGCCTATAAATTTAAAGGTATTTTAAGAACAAGTTTGTCATTTGCTCAAAGACTTCTTAAGCTTGAGTTTAATAAATTGCGCAAGCGTATCAAAATACATCTGGGGAAACTTCAGGACCCCTATGATACTTATGATAAACAAAGAAGAATTCACCAGACCTATAAAATAACTCCTAATTACTTTTTTCTTTTGGGGGACTATGGCAAGTATGACAAAAACCTTCCCTATGATAATGAACATATGGTGAAGCTTGTCAAAAGTCTTGGTGAGGAAGCAACTATTGGTTTACATCCTTCTTACGGCTCGAATACTTCAGAGGAAAAGCTCTTAATAGAGAAAAAAAGGTTGGAAGGTATACTTTCTCGTCCGATCACAAAAAGCAGACAGCATTATATAAAGCTTACTCTTCCGGGAACCTACAGAAATCTTTTGAATGCCGGCATCAAAGAGGATTATTCAATGGGTTATACAACAAAGATAGGATTCAGAGCCGGTACCTGTAGTTCTTTCCTGTTCTTTGACCTGGAAAAAAATATAACGACAGACCTTAGAGTCTATCCCTTTGCTTTTATGGACAGCACATTAAAGTTTTTCCAGAAAGTGCGTTCAAAGGAAGTAATCAATCACATCACCCCACTTGTCAATGACGTGAAAAAAGTAGGAGGGCAGCTTATATTCATTTTTCATAATGAGTCTTTGGGAAATGAAAGACAATGGAAGAACTGGGGAGAGGTCTATGAAAAAGTAATACGATTGGCAAAAGAGTGACTTTCTGATTAATTTCAAAAACTAAACTCCTTAAAAGCCTAAGTTTCCTTGATGAATAAAAAAGACGATTTCAGAAGTTATTGTACGACGCAAAAAGATATACCTCTTTTTCTTACACCTGCATGGATGGATCTGATCTGTGGCGATAACTGGGACGTCTTGATAGAAGCAAAAGGAAAAAATATTCATGGCTTTTTAATTTTCCCTCTGAATCAAAAACTGGGATTTAAAAGAATACTGCAACCTCAACTGACTCCGTATTCAGGAGTCTGGATCAATTACCCCGATGGACAAAAGGATCTGACAAAAATTGCTTTCGAGAAAAAAGTATTATCATCTTTAATTGAGCGTCTGCCAGAGTTCGATGAGTTAAACATTAACCTTTATCCAACTTTTACAAACTGGCTTCCTTTTTATTGGAAGGAGTTTAAACAAACTACGAGATATACTTATAAAATATTTAAAGGTCAAAGTCCTGAAGCACTCAGATTACAGGTTAAAGATTCTGTGAGAAGAGAGCTTTCAAAGGCAGAACGCACTTTGCAGGTATATCTATCGGTAGATGTTAAGGATTTATTTGACTTTAAAGTAAGATCATTCAAAGAGCAGAATCTTAGTTTTAATTTAAGTTATTCCTTCATCAAAAGGTGTGTTGATTGGTGTATCAGTGAAGGGAAGGGGCAAATATTATATGCCAAAGATGAAAAAGGGGCCATACATGCAGGCGTGTTCCTTGTGTGGGATAAGAATTGTGTTTATTACTTATTCGGAGCAGCTGACCCTGAGTATAAAAATTCCGGAGCTTTGACGTATTTGCTGTGGAATGGAATTGAAATGGCTCAATCGCAAACCAAGGATTTCGACTTTGAAGGCAGTATGCTGGAACCAGTTGAGCAGTTTTTCAGAAATTTCGGGGCAACCCAACTTCCTTACCACCAGATACTGAAAAGAAATTCTCTTTTATTAAAACTTAAAAGTATTCTTGGGAAATGAACATTAAAGACAACCTGTTCATCCCTGTTCTTAATACTTGGGCATCTTTTACTCCCTTTTCCGTTCTTAAGAAATTAGGAGGACAAAAGGTTATATTTCCGACATACCATCTAGTCTCTAATCAGGAGGTGCCACATGTTGGTAATCTATATAAAATTCGAAGTGAAAAATTATTTTGTGAAGACCTTGAGTTTATGCTCAGGCATTTCAACCCGATATCTATTGATGATCTTTTAAAATGGAGAAATGGCCAATTAAATCTCAATAAACCTTCTTTTTTTTTATCGTTTGACGATGGTTTAAGGGAAGTAAAAGAAGTCATTGCACCTAATCTTATAAAGAGGGGAATACCTGCAGCATTTTTTATTAATCCTGCCTTTGTAGACAACAGGGAATTGATGTTCCGGAATAAGGCAAGCTTGCTAATAGATTTATTCAAAAAAAGGAAGATCAATTTTCAAAGAACATTTGAAAGAACTGGAGTTAAGGAAGGCCAATTCATTCAAATGGTGAAGTCTGTGAAATACAGAGAAAGGGATATACTTGATCAACTAGCTCTTGCTTCCGAATTTTCATTTTCTGACTATCTGAAAGAAAAGAAGCCATATCTGGATTCTGAAGAAATAATGCAGCTAAAACATCAAGGTTTTCATATCGGTGCTCATAGTATGGATCATCCTTTATATGAAGAGCTTACACTGGAAGAGCAGGTTGCGCAAACTTCTGAAAGTATTGATTCTATTATCAGTAAAGATTTTTCCAGCTTGAAAACTTTTGCATTCCCTTTTACTGATCATGGAGTTTCTGCGGCCTTATTTAATCAGATGTATGAAAATATGAGAGTGGATTGTTCTTTTGGAGTGGCGGGAATAAAACATGAAAATTTTAAATTCCATTTTCAAAGAATACCAATGGAAAAAAGTCTTGATTCTGCCCGCCATATTATTGCTGCAGAATACATATATTATATCCTGAAAAGTCCTTTAGGGAAAAACCATATAAATAGAAAGTAACGTGTTTGTGCTCACTCAATCCCCATCCATTGCAGATCGTTTTTTAGCTGAACTTAGATCTGTTGAAATTCAAAAAGATAGTATGCGTTTCAGACGCAATATGGAACGTCTCGGAGCTTTAATTGCCTATGAGATTTCAAAGGAATTAAATTACAAAAAAGAGGAGGTACAAAGTCCTCTGGCAAAAGCTTCAACTTATGCGCTGGAACAAAAAATTGTAATCGGTGCAATTTTAAGAGCTGGTATCCCATTTTTTCAAGGGTTTCTAAATATGTTTGATCAAGCCGAATCTGCTTTTGTTGCTGCTTATAGAAGCACAAAATCAGAAGAAACCGGCAAGGTGGAAATAAATATGGACTATGTTGCATCGCCAGATTTAACGGGTAAAGTGCTGATACTTACCGATCCAATGCTCGCAACCGGTAAATCTCTTGTGGTAGCTTACCGAACTTTATTAAAATACGGAAATCCGTCAGAAGTGCATCTGGCAGCCGTATTATCCAGTAAAGAAGGAATTGAATATGTAAAGAAGGAAATTCCGGAAGCAAAACTTTGGACTGTTGCAATTGACGAAAAAATGAATGAGAAATTTTTTATAGTTCCTGGTCTGGGAGATGCAGGAGATTTAGCTTTCGGTCAAAAAATAACTAAGGGGGATTAGAAAATTAAGCAAACTAAAGAAGGTCGATTTCCGTTATTTTTTAAACCACTCAAGTACACAGGTTCAATTTTATGGTTAGCTTAATTCTCAAATACCTCATGGTTTTCCTTACAAGTATGTTAAAATTCATCGGAGGACCACTGCTTGGTGTAGCCTCAGGATTAAGCATATGGGAAACAGCATTACTCACAATACTTGGTATGATGACTACAGTTTTTCTGATGGTAAGCTTTATCGGCAGGCCATTTAAAAACTGGATAATGAAGACTTTCTATAAAAACCGGAAACTGTTTTGTGATAGAAACAGAAGAATGGTAAAGATCTGGAGGAATTATGGATTAAAAGGTGTTGCATTTTTAACCCCAGTACTTTTCAGTCCGATAGGAGGAGCCTTACTTGCCAGCTCATTCGGCGAGTCGGCCAAAAGAATTTTTCTTTACATGCTAGCCAGTTCAATTTTCTGGTCAATAATTTTCACCAGCATAATTTTCTTAATCAAGAAGGTCCCTGGTGTTTAATCGGGATTTTGGGGATTATAAAAGAATTAATAGGATTTAGGTTTCCGCTTTAATCTGGTTAATCCTTAAAACGGGACCAACAATATAATTCTTTTAGGATGAGGCACATAATATAATCCCGTTTATCCATAATCTGCTTAATCCCGATTCAGAACTATAGATTTTATACTTTTGAATGTTCCATCACTCAATTCAAGCAAATACAAACCTTCAGGAATCATATCCGGCAGTTGCATTGTATGAGTTCCATTGTTAAAATTTGCATCCTCTCTTTTTAAAATTTCTTTCCCTTTTATGTCAAGTACACGAATATTTATTGGTGCACTGAAATTTCCTTTAATTGTTAAAAACGACTTAGCAGGCAGGGGATAAATGGAGAAGGCAATTTGATCAGGACTATTTATTGATGATGGTCCGAAAATAGATTTTACAAATAATTGATTACCGGATATATAATCCGTAGTGTATAAATTTCCCTTGCCATCTTCCGTAAAGATATATCGCCCAAAGCTCTCCTGAAGGCCCGCCATTTCAAAGTTCCAGGCTTTGCTTTCTAAAGTTTTACTTGAATAGATGTTGTTGAAAATTTCATTGTCTGGTGTCGATATACTTGACCAGTAGTAACCATTACTGTCTTTATATAATGAGGTTAGTTGGTGGTAGTAAGAACCAGTTAAAGGTATGCTGTCTGTAACCCAATGTATTCCCCAGCTATTTTCTCCTTTATTTATATCTCCTGCCTTGCTTTTTATAGTAAAACCAAATCCAAAATTTCCATATATGCCTATAATTGAAGCAAAGACAATATCATCTTCGATAGCAATATTTAAAACATGACCAATTCTTAATTTGTCGTCATGATATTCTATGGAGAATGGCGCTTTTATATTTATGGAAAGTCGCTTCCACGAATTACCAAGGTCCTCAGATATGTACAGTCCGAAACGCCCATTCAAACCTGCATCTGGATCAGCAATACCAGCAAAGATGTTTCCATTGGATGCTATGGCAAGAGATTCAATCAAAGGATTAGTTTTATCAATACCAGTATTTGCTTGAACCCACGTTTTAGCAGAATCTCCTGAAATTAATATCCCTTTGCCTTGCGCTTTTCCCCATTGGTCCCAAGGGCTTCCTGTTCCTAAAATGATCTTTCCTGAAGGATGGAGTGCTATCTTGTTTACAGCTACTTTAAATGGAAGTATATGAGTAGTCCATGTTTTTCCGCTGTCGAGACTTTTATAAATGGCACCTCTGCCCCCTGCAATAAGGTACTTATCATTGCTGGCAAAAAGAGAAAACAATGAGTCTTTAATATCTCCAACCTTTAGCCAGGTCTTTCCGGAATTGTTACTTATGAAAAGGCCATCCCTCAAAGTGCTTACTATTATTGCCGATGAAGTTTTGCTGGCATATATACCTGTAATGTTTGTAGCAGGAAAATTGCTTGAAACAGGTTGCCAGTCTTGAGAAGCAAGAACCTCTTTTGTATTTGCAAATATTATTATGCTTAAAGAAAGCAGTATGAGGTGGAATTTATTTAAGGTTGAAATCATATGAAAAGGGCATAAAGCTTAAAGCAAAAGCATAAAGTTTTGAAAAGATAATGAAAGATTACCAATTTCTGTAAATCAATTCATTGCTCACCATTTAACTTTAAGCTTTCCGCTTTGTGCTTTAGGCTTAAAAAAAACTAATCCCAGATTTTGTTTGCCTCTGTGAGAATGATAGGTTTCCCATCAGTAATGATCAAAGTGTGTTCATGTTGTGCAACATAACTTCCATCTTTGGTAATATATGTCCAGCCATCTCCTTTATCGTGAGCATAGGTCGCTTTAGTGGAGATAAAGGTTTCTATCGCTACGACAGAGTCTTTTTTAAATCTCTGTTTATTGTTTTTATCATTGAAACAAGGAATCTCTTCTGGAGCTTCATGCAGGCTTCTTCCTACACCATGTCCAACCAGGTTTTTAATAACTTTAAATCCTGCTTTTTTAGCTTCTGTCTCAATCAATAAACCAATGTCAGCTATTTTAACACCGCCTTTAACCTGATGAATAGCCTTATATAGGATACTTCTCGAAGCTTCCACCAATGGATTATGATTATGAATGTCTTTTCCCAAAACAAAGGAGCCTCCATTGTCAGACCAGTATCCGTCCAGTTCAGCTGATACATCTATGTTTATAAGATCTCCTTCTTGAAGAATTCTTTTTTCAGAAGGAATGCCATGAGCAATTTCGTCATTCAGGCTGATGCAGCTCCAGCCTGGAAAGCCATAGGTTAGTTTAGGTGCAGATCTCGCACCGAAGTTTCTCAGAATCTCTCCGCCAAATTCATCCAACTCTTTGGTACTCATGCCAGGTTTGGCATATTCACGCATTTGTTTTAATGTCAAAGCAACAGCATCGCTGATTCTTTGCAAACCCTCTATATCCGCCTGTGATGAAATTGACATACCCCTTATTTTTAATATTACTTTATATTGGGGATTAAAGTTTAATACTGTTCCCGGATGCAAACCTAAGAATTTTTTAAGACAGAATATATTATGTTATTATAGCAGCTGAGGAAGTCTGAGCGTTTGGCATAGTGGAGCTAAATAAATGGTTTAGGATCAGGTAATAATATAAATGAGAGGATTTCAGTTTCAATTTTTGTGGAATCTCAAATTCAATTTTCGGTACGACAATCTGATTTTCGGAAGCTATAATTGAATTTGCGGTTGCCCATACCGGATTGTGGTGGCCGCATTTTTAAATTGCGGACCCACAATTCAATTTTCGGATAAAGCAATCTGATTTTCGGAAGGTATAATTGAATTTGTTGTTGCTTTCTGTCTGAAGCTTTTAATGAGCTATCGGCCCGCTGTTCACATCTGCCATAACAACTTTTCCCGCCATTTTCTTTTCACCTCTCCATAGCAAAAACAGTGCAAATGAAGACGTTGCCACCATTGATGCAATCATCGGAAGAATACTAGCTGCTTTAAACAAACCTACAGCAATGGAAGCTAATGCTGCAATGCCGATCTGCGAACAACCCAGCATAGCAGCCGCACTGCCAATGTTCTTTGTAAAAGGTGCCAGTGCCAGCGTAGAAGCATTTGGATTGATCAGTCCTACACAGCTCAGGAAAATAAACAACATCAAAATCGTTGAATAGAGATTCATCCCGCCATACAAAGCGACCATAAGAAAGATAAAGCCGGCAAGCACCTGTACAATCAGTGAGAAACGAAAGATCGCATTGCTCGGAAATTTTCTAACCAGCAAAATATTCAGCTGGCTGGCACCAATAAATCCTACTGATAAGAGTGCAAAGATAGCACCGTACATCTGCGGACTTACGTGGAACAATTCAATAAATACAATGGGAGAACCTGCCACATAAATAAACAATGTAGCAAAAGCAAAGGAACCGGAAACCGTGTAGGTAAAAAATTGTGTATCTGAGAGAATCGACACATATGTTTTTGCCATTGGCTGCAGCTTCAGCGTAACCTCTCTGTCGGGTTCCTGTCCTTCCGGTAAAAAAAGAAAAACAATTGTCATCGCAAACACCGCGATGAAGGCAAGCAGAACAAAGACTGCCTTCCAATTAAATGATTCAGCAACAAAACCTCCTATGCTTGGCGCAAGCAGAGGTGACAAACCAATGGTGAGGATCAGCATTGCAAATATTCTCGGACCTTGAGACGCTGTAAAGAAATCTTTAACCATGGCCATAGCAGCAACTCCTGCTACGCTCCCTCCCAACGCCTGTATAAAACGCAGGATAATCAGCTGTTCTACTCGGTAAGAAAAGGTACAACCCAGACTGGCGATCACAAAGATGATCAAACCGGCAAACAGCGGCGGCTTTCTTCCGTACCGATCCAGCAAGGGACCATATATCAGCTGCCCCAATGCCATGCCTATAAAATAACTGGAAACCGAAAGCGAAATCCTTGCAGTACTTGTTTGGAGATCTTCGGCTATCTGTGAAAAAGCAGGAAGATAAAAATCGATGGCGAAAGGTGAAACAGTAGCCAGCATTCCAAGGATTAGGGTAATGACATTTTTATTTTGAGTATGTCGCATAATTCGTTAATAAATCAGATCGGGGAGAAGATAAAATATTTTTTCGCTCCGGATAGATGTATTTATTTCCAAATATACCCTTTATAAAGTCCATTTTAAACCTCCTGTTATTTCTATCCGGACAACACCTTTGTAATCAATATTTTATTGTAATAAATAAGTTTTTTGTCAAGAATAAAACTAAGTGTAATACCATTCCACTCACTTTCAGACATGGACACATCGGAAGAAATTGCTGCTCGTTTCAATGAGCTTGCATAGCTGAAAGAATGGTTTGAGAAGGGGAAATAAAGAAGGTAAGGGGCCTATACTCATATATGAAAAACTTCGTGAACACCAGCAGATGTGCCGCGCTCAACAAACCCCAGCCCCTGCGGAAAAGCAGCAGATCGGCAGCAGTGCAACCGCATCGCCAAACAAGACCACAAAAAAACTCAACGATCAAATCCGTTACTATTTGATGAAGAATTTAATTCAAGCCAGATTTTTAAAAGGATAATAACCTGTTGAATTATTTCTTTTGTACAACAGTTAGCCTATTCCCATAGAGGTCCAGGCAATGAAAAAATTTACTGTCCTGCGTTGAAACCAATGGCTCGGCAATCTTTACTCCGTTTTTCTTTACATGAGAATAAAATTGTTCTATGGCATCAGTGTATATCACCAAAGTTGGTGCTCCTCCTGTTTGTTTTCCTATTGGCAGCTTTGAAGGATCTGCTTTCATAAACCAAATTCCAAAATCATCATCATCGGAAAATGCAATATGCAGATACCTTTGTCCGTCTGGAGTTTCGCTGTCGTGAAGTATTTTGCACAGAAAGTTTTTTTGATAAAAATCCCAGGCTTTATCATAATCTTCCACAAGGATCACAGCCCGCCCTAATTTGGTATTCATAGTTATGTTTTTTATAGCTATAGCTTTATTACTTTTTCAAGCCTAAATAATTTACCATCCATCTTAGCCTTCTTTTACCGCAGAGTTTTCCTTGCGGAATTTCTTTACAAGTTGGCACAATAATAAGAACAGCAAACCAAAGGATAGGTTAATATTTTTTCGAAATTTTCTTGAAATACTCTTTATAGCGAGAATTTGAATCTTAGAGTAAATTTAAAATAAATGTTATGGATTAATGGAAATAATACCTCAAAAAGGTGGAATTAAAATTGGGGGTGATTGGATTGAAATACGATTTTAATGTATTGAAAAATAGGGTAATGTAAATTAGTTTGCTTAAAATTTAATCCTAACCTTATTAAGGTGTAGATTTGTATATACCTATAATCAGGAACAGAAAAAGAGGGTTTGTCTTCACTTGAAATTTCATGTGTAAAGTCCTGATTTTAAAATTAATTTCTAAAAAATGAATCAGGTTAAAAATAGTCAGCTATCTGAATTTGGAATCGTTTTCCTTTTTATAATCAGCGGAATATTATTTGCCGGACTGGTTATGATTACTTCAAAAATATTAAGGCCTCACCGTCCGAATGAAGAAAAATTAACCAGCTATGAATGTGGCGAGGACCCTGTCGGCAATGCCTGGGGACAATTTAACATGAGGTTTTATGTCATCGCCTTAATCTTTATTCTGTTTGAAGTAGAGGTGGTCTTCCTTTTTCCATGGGCGACAGTTTTCGGAAATAAAAAACTTATTGCAGCAACTGATGGCCTTTGGGCTTGGTTTTCAATTGGAGAAATGTTCATTTTTATAGCTATTCTGGCTTTGGGACTTGCATATGCTTGGGCAAGAGGATATCTGGACTGGGTAAAGCCAAGTCAGGAAATTTCGCAATTCAAATCTCCGGTTCCGAAGAAATTATACGAAGATATCAATACCAAGTATTCCGAAAAGACTAGATTAGAAAGGTAAACAAGTGGGACTATTAGATCATAAATATGGACAAGGTGGCATAATTCTTACAAAGGCAGATGATGTCATCAACTGGGCCAGGCTATCTTCCATCTGGCCGATGGGATTTGGTATTGCATGCTGTGCCATTGAGATGATGTCTACGTTTGCTTCCGGTTACGACCTGGAACGCTTTGGGATATTTCCCAGGCCTTCACCAAGACAATCTGATGTCATGATCGTTGCAGGAACAGTGACCTTCAAAATGGCCGACCGTATTAGAAGATTATATGAGCAAATGCCTGAACCCAGATATGTAATCTCTATGGGATCTTGCTCCAACTGCGGCGGACCATATTGGGAACATGGATATCATGTTGTTAAAGGAGTAGACAGAATTGTTCCTGTTGATGTTTATGTTCCAGGATGCCCTCCAAGGCCAGAAACACTTATCGGTGGCTTTATGAAACTTCAGGAAAAAATAAGAACAGAAAGCATAAAGGAACCGAAGCTTATCAACAAGGTGCTTGAGAAGAAAAAAGCTTTAAGCTGAAAGCACAATGCGAAAAGCTGAAAGTATTTGATTTGAATCAAAAGCTTTAAATATAGTGCTATACTGAAGTCTTTCTCCTTTAGGAGAAGGACTTAAGATGAGGTGAACTTTTAAATCATTTAATTATGACCTTTCAGGAAATTAAAGAACTGATCATACAGGAATCTGGTGCGGAAACGGTAGTTGCTGAAAATTTGTCAGGGCTTCAACCTATACTAACTATTGCAAAGGAAAAACTTCCTCTGGTAGCAAGATTACTGTGGAGTAATGAAAAAACTTATTTTGATTACTTATCCTGCATTACGGCAATAGATAATCCGAAGACAGGAACACTTGAAGTCGTATATAATTTCTATTCCATTCCATACAACCACCATTTTACTCTCAGAGTGGAAACTTCAAGAGGAGATGAGAATGATTTACCTAAAGTCCCATCTCTTTGCGAAATCTATAAAACAGCCAACTGGCATGAACGTGAAGCTTTTGATCTTTTCGGAATTGTATTTGAGGGGCATCCAGATCTCAGGAGAATTCTTCTTCCTGCAGACTGGGAAGGATATCCTTTAAGAAAAGATTATAAAGAGCAGGAATATTATCACGGTATAAAAGTAGCTTATTAAGATGCCAACCGACAGGATTCAATACATTTACCATAAAGATAATCTCCAGAAGTCTGAGCCAACCCGCACGAAACCTGAAGACCTTAAAAGCGAGGAGATGATTATCAACCTCGGCCCTCAGCACCCATCAACGCATGGGGTTTTGAGGCTTGAGGTAATTACTGATGGTGAGTTTGTCAAAGAGGTCATTCCTCACATGGGTTATTTGCACAGATGTTTTGAAAAACATGCGGAAAACCTTCCTTACAATCAGATTATCCCATTTGTAGACCGAATGGATTACCTCGCTTCTATGAACTCAGAACATGTTTATGTTATGGGATTGGAGAAGATGCTGGGTATTGAAAATACTTTGCCTAAAAGAATAGAATATATCAGAGTGCTAGTTGCAGAGCTTAACAGGCTCGCTTCTCATTTTGTAGCAATCGGAACTTACGGTATAGATATCGGAGCATTTACTCCATTTCTCTGGCTGATGCGCGATAGAGAGCACATTCAACGTCTTTTGGAATGGGTATGCGGAGCCAGAATGCTATACAACTATATCTGGGTAGGCGGTTTGTTTTATGATCTCCCGGTCGGCTTTGAAGAACGTTGTGCAGACTTCATTAAATATCTTAAGCCGAAAATGAAGGAATTGGAAGCGCTGGTAATTAATAATAAAATTTTTATTCAGCGTACAGCCAATATAGGAGTGTTGCCTTTGGATCTTGCTATCAACTATGGTTGTTCAGGGCCAATGTTGAGAGCTTCTGGTTTAAAATATGATTTGCGGAAGGTTGATGGTTATTCTGTGTATCCCGAACTGGACTTCGATATTCCTGTTGGAAAAGGTGATATGGGAACAGTAGGAGATTGCTGGGATAGGAACTATGTCAGAGTTCTGGAGTGCTATGAGTCCATTAAGATTATTGAACAGTGTCTCGTGCAGCTTACCGGAACTCATATGAGAACAAGGGAATTTGATCCCCAGGCAATGGTCCCTAAAAAGATTAGACCTAAGGCAATGGATTTTTATGTAAGAGGTGAAACACCAAAAGGAGAGCTAGGCTTTTACTTTAGATCTACCGGCAATACTGATGTTCCTTATAGATGTAAAGGACGTTCTCCATGTTTTGTAAACCTTTCTGTTATTAATGAATTATCAAGAAATACAATGCTCGCTGACTTAATTGCTATCATTGGATCTATAGATGTGGTAATGGGAGAAGTAGACAGATAAGTTAAGTAGTAAGTTATAAGTTTTAAGTTGAAAGCTGACAAAGCCTAAAGTGCAAAGCTGAAAGTCCTATTACCTTGCTGATTGTCTTTAATTGAACCAGAAACATAAAATATTGCATTGAACTAAAGTCCTTCTCCTTCAGGAGAAGGATTTAGGATGAGGTCTTTTTCCCCTTATGAAAATCCTTTCTGCTGATCAGATCAGAGCACTAGATGCTTTTACAATTCAAAATGAGCCAATCTCATCAATTGATCTGATGGAAAGGGCTTCTGCAACTTTTGTAAATTGGTTTATAGAACACTTTAATCCTGATAGAGAAGTTTATATTTTTTGTGGTCCGGGAAACAATGGCGGAGACGGACTTGCAGTTGCCCGATTATTGACCCAGGTTCAATATTCTGTTAAGGTATTTGTTTTTCCTTCCGACAAATATAGTGCTGACTTTGAAATTAACTTTAGAAGACTTGAGAAGCTGATAACAATTAGTAAGATCAGTTCAACAGAACATATTCCTGTCTTTCCTAAAGCAGCAGTTGTTATCGATGCAATCTTTGGCTCAGGTTTATCAAGACCTGTAGGGGGCTTATATGCAGATGTTATAAAATCCATTAATGAATCTTCAACGATTAAAATTGCGATCGATATAGCTTCAGGACTATTCTGTGACTCAAATAATGAAGATTCTGTTAAAGTTAAGGTTGATTACACCTTTACATTTCAGCTACCAAAACTTTCTTTTTTGCTTCCTCAGAATGAAAAATTCACAGGCTCATGGATTGCCAGAGATATCGGATTGGATAAGACTTTTATAGAAGATCAAAGCTCTGTTTTTTCTTATGTAAACGAAGGTGAAATTTTTCCTCTTGTAAAACCAAGAAAGAAATTCAGCCATAAAGGTGATTATGGAAAAGCTTTGATTATGGCAGGTAGCTTTGGCATGATGGGTGCAGCAGTTTTAAGTGGCAAAGCTTGTTACAGGGCTGGAGCAGGATTAGTAAAATTCTATACACCAAAATGTGGTGTTCAGATATTGCAGTCAGCTTTACCAGAGGCTATTCTGAGTGCTGATCCGGAAGAAAATTTTATCTCAAAGCTTCCTGACCTAGCAGGTTTTAATGCTGTGGCGGCTGGACCTGGATGGTATGAGGGAGATGAGTCTACAAATGTATTGAGACTCTTGTTTGAGAATAAAAATTTAAAACTTGTTCTTGATGCTGGTGCTTTAAATGTGTTAAGTAAAAACAAGGATCTTTTGAAATCGCTACCAGACAATACCATTCTTACTCCGCATCCCGGGGAGTTTAAAAGGCTTGCAGGAGATTTTCCTGATGATTATTCAAGATTAGATGGGCTAAGAAAGTTTTCAGCAAAGTACAAATGCATAGTCGTGCTAAAGGGAGCCAACACCATGGTTGCTTCACCGGATGGGAATGTGAGTTTTAATAGCACCGGCAATCCGGGGATGGCAACTGCCGGAAGCGGAGATGTATTGACTGGAATCATTGTATCCCTTCTGGCGCAGGGTTACACCCCATCATTTTCAGCAAAGCTTGGAGTCTATCTACATGGATATGCCGGAGATAGTGCAGCTTCTAAATACGGAACCGCATCCATCATTGCAGAAGATATAATTGAAGGGATAAAAGATTTTTACCTGAAGTGTGACAAGTCCTTCAGTAATTAATGTTATGAATCGACTTTCACTACTACCCCTGAAGAGTCATAAAGAACTTCTCTGAGTTGTCCTCTGTATTCAAAGTTAGCTTCATATTGTTTGTTTTTCTTTTCTTCCCATTTAACTTTTACATCAGTAGGAAAGTCGCTGTAAAATGCATTGATAACAGGATCAGGAACCTGAGTTGGATCCAGATTTTTGTTGCAGGCAAATGCTATCAATATCAGGAGGCAAATGACGATTTTCTTCATTTCTTATACTCTTTAGAAATAAAACCTCAAAAAATTGAATATTGTTGGAAACAAATTCGACTTATCTCTTTTGGCCTGATGTTTGTTGACCAATAATCAATTACTTCATTAAAAACTTTAATGAATTGATTGACAGAGGTAGTTTAAACGATTAATGCCGATTAAAATTTAAAGGAGTTTTATCCGTTTTATAATATCTTGCAGACCTTACGAATAAGATTTAATTTTACCTTTAGAAGCTCAATAAGAATATATGAAACTAACTTCAAAATTTACTGTGATTTTCATTATGCTGATTTCTGTCGGCATTCTTTCTTTTACTTTAAATAAAAGTGACAATCCATTTACTGAGGAATATCTGATCGAACCATCAGAATTGGCAAGGATTCTGAACAGTTCCACTGCTAAGCAGCCCGTAATTTTTAATATGGGGCCTATGCAACATATTAAAGGTTCTGTAAATGTAGGTATTGGAAACAGTACTTCAGGTATGAATCAGCTTCAGGCTAAAGTTAGCAAGCTAAATAAAAATCAGTTTATAGTTATTTATTGTGGATGCTGCGCCATGCAAAATTGCCCTAATGTGAAGCAACCATATGATTACCTCAAAAACGCTGGCTTCGAAAATTTTAAAATTCTTAATATTAAAAGTAGTTTGAGTGAAGATTGGGTAAATAAAGGCTATCCAATGAATAATTAATCTAATGGTAATAGATTTCAGAAAAGGGCTTTTTTTAAGCCCTTTTTTTGTTTGTCGGCATTTTTTATTTTTTCATCGAAGAATCCACTTTTTTAAGGAACGTTTTCAAAACTCGAAGTCTGATTGATATAAGTATTAAAAGTTGTACCAAAAGGGAGTATATTTTTTTAATTGATTGTCCTAAATATTCCCTTAGGGTTTTTTATCTTTTTAACTCTTATTTTTTAAACTTTTTATTTTTACCTGGGAGGCTGAAGTGATATTCAGCCTTCTTTCTTTTTAATAAAAAGGCAAACAAATGCTTTATCAGGTTGTTCCTTTTTTATGGAAGAAATAGTAAAATCAATAACAACGGCATTGGCAAGAGGGGTAGAAATTGCAGCCGCAATGGTTATTGGTATTGCTTCTGTTAGAGCAATTGTAATGTTTTTAGGTAATTATTTTAAAAAGTTAGCACCTAAAAAAATATCAATAGAAGACATTCGTTTGTCTTTGGGACGTTCTCTGGCATTGGCTTTAGAGTTTCTATTAGGGGCAGATATACTAAAAACAGCTGTCGCTCCCACATGGAATGAAATCGGACAACTGGCAGCAATAGCTGTATTGAGAACAGCCTTAAACTTTTTTCTGGACCGGGAACTTAGAAATAATGAAATAAGCAGGTCTGCCGAGCCAAGAGGATAATAGAGAAAAGTTTGGTGTTTTTTTGCTAAAAAAGGAACGGCTATTTTGCTGGAAATTTTTAGGTATTGTTTAATTGTTTTACGGTTTATATATTAAAAGATGCAACTGAATTTTTTAAAACTTTTTTTTGTGAAAATCCTGATAGCAATATTTTTAACCAGCATATTCGTCTCTTGCGGAAAAACTGAAGACCCAACACCTTCATCGCACAGCAACTATGTTGATGAAAGAAAAGACTTTATAGGTGAAATAAAGGCATTAAGAACAATCTATAATTCTGAAAACCCCAATTTATCAGATCTCAAAGATTCAATACTTGTAATTATTGAAGAAAGATCAACCAATAACAGAGCCCTTTTGATTACAATGAGGGATATTTCGGGAAAAGATATAATATCCAGGTTCGAAGCAGAGGTTTTCGAATTTTCAAATGAATCTATGAAGTTTTCCGTACTTCCTTCAACTTCTGGATCTGCAGTATATGGCCCGTATTATCAAGCTGGAGCATCTACAAAAGACGGAAACTACAATCCTTCCGGAAATTATCTGAATATCACTTTCACTCAGACTGAAAATAATGTAACAAGGCAGGTGTTGGTTTTGAAGAGAAATTCTAATTAATAGAGCTGAAAGCTAAAGCACAAAGCGTAGAGTGAAGAAAAAGTGCCTGTATCGCAATCCTTTTTCTGAAGTCCTTCAATGCAGGTTATTCTATAAAAAGTATTAAAAAAGGCAGCCATTAAAGATAGCTGCCTTTTTTCTTATTTAACCTAATTTTTTATTGAGCAGTGAAGGTTCCCCTTGCAGTGATGCCGCTATAAGTAGTAGTAGCATTAATAGTTGTACTTGATACTGATATAAGATTCAGAACTCTTTCATTGTCGGTGCCTTTATCAGTTGTCAGAGTTTTTTGGTCTGCCGAAAGCTCCCAAGTTCCTGATGTTGGAAGAGCTGGGCTACAAACTGTTGTTTTTGGATCTAAGGTATATGTGCCATCTGCATTATAAGTTATGATATCATCTTTTATGCAGTCTACAAATTGAGTAACTAGAGGATTAGTAGAATTGTAAATATCTGTTGTATCAGTTGATATAATGGGTATAAGTGCTTTTGCTGCAGTTAGTTTCCAGTTTTTTCCTACAATAAGTTCTTTAGTTTTAGAATCTTGTTGTGGGTTATTAGGAGTAGCATCATCCTTGTCTTTTTTACAACCTGCGAAAACCAATAGGCCACAAAAAGCCAATAGTGTCAGTTTTAATTTCATAATTTTTAATATGGAATGGTTAAATTAATTATCGATAAATATGTCAAATGGCTAAAAAGTAAACAGGAAAATTAAAACATCTGCGGTTGATATCTTTTTCCGGTAACTTTTAATCGAAATTTAGTATTAATGTTTGAGCTATGCGAAATTATTTTACTAAAATAAATATAGGGAAGGCTCCGTTTTTAAAATTGTCAAGATTTTAAATTGTCTGTATGGTTCATATAATTTCATTCATTTTTATGATATTAGTGATGGGGTGCGCCCACAATACTTCAGAATCCTGTTTTACAGATAAAAAAAGACCTAAGAAAAACAGGAAAAAGGAGGTTATCATCATTTATGAACGTCAAAAACCAAGTTTCCAATGAATAGAAAATTACAGATTTTATCCCTGACAATACTTGTGCTTATATTATCAGCTTGCGCAGCAGGAAAGAAAGGCTGCAATACCTGTCCGGATTTTGACAAGAAAGGAAAAAAATACCCTAAAGCTAAAAATAAAAAAAGAGCTTCAGTGGCAAAACCTGAGACCTCTTATCTTTTTGCTTAAATCATTTCTATCTTTTTTATTTAAGATTTTTAATTCTATGAAAAATGCATTACTGCTAGTTTTCGTAATACAGATGGTTATGGTATCGGCCTGTACGGTATTTAAAAAGTCCTGCGCAACCTGTCCATCTTATCCGAAGAAACCGAAAAAGCCTAAAAGCAAAAAGAGGATATCTTATTCCAATCAGGGAAAAGATATCCTCTTTATTTAAAATTAAATTTTTTTTCTATTAAAACTCTGCGCTCTGCGGGGTTCTTGGGAAAGGAATAACATCTCTGATATTACCCATTCCTGTTACAAATAACATTAACCTTTCAAAGCCAAGTCCGAAACCTGAGTGAGGTGCAGTTCCGAATTTTCTGGTTTCAAGGTACCACCAGATATCCTGCTCATGTATACCTACCTCTTTAACTCTGCGAAGTAGTTTTTCATAGTTTTCCTCTCTCTGAGATCCTCCGATGATCTCACCGATACCAGGGAAAAGCACATCCATTGCTCTTACTGTTTTTCCATCCTCATTTTGCTTCATGTAAAAAGCTTTGATTTTTTCAGGATAGTCTGTCAGAATTACCGGTTTGTTATAGTGTTTTTCAACAAGATAACGCTCGTGCTCTGACTGAAGGTCAGTTCCCCAGTCAACTTTGTATTCGAATTTTTGTCCGCTTTTTTGAAGTATTTCAACCGCAGTTGTATAGGATACTCTTTCAAAAGGTGTACTTACAACCGATTTTAATCTGTCGATCAGTTCCTTATCATACATTTTGTTCAGGAATTCAAGATCGTCAGTGCAGTTGTCAAGCGCATATTGCACTAAGTATTTTAGAAATTCCTCAGCAAGATCCATATTGTCATGGATGTCATAAAATGCCATTTCAGGCTCAATCATCCAGAACTCAGCAAGGTGTCTTGCAGTGTTTGAGTTTTCGGCTCTGAAAGTTGGTCCGAAAGTGTAAATTTCTCCAAGCGCCATTGCTCCCAATTCACCTTCCAGCTGACCTGATACTGTCAGGTTAGTTTCTTTTCCGAAGAAATCCTCCTTATAGTTTACTGAGCCATCAGGATTTTTAGGAGGATTAACAGGATCCAGGGTTGTTACTCTGAACATTGCGCCTGCACCTTCAGCATCAGAACCGGTAATAATCGGTGTATGCAGATATACAAATCCCTTGTCATTGAAGAATTTATTCACCGCAAACGCCATATGGTGTCTGATTCTTAAGACAGCTCCAAAGGTATTCGTACGAGGACGTAGGTGTGCAATCTCTCTTAAAAACTCCAGAGTATGTCCTTTTTTCTGTAATTGGAAAGTTTGAGGATCAGCAGTTCCAAGTACCTCGATTTCTATTGCCTGTAATTCAACAGGCTGTCCCTGAGCAGGAGATTCAACCAGTTTACCAGTTACAGAAATACAAGCCCCGGTAGTAACATCCTTCAGATTTTCTTCACTGAAAGAAGATGCTTCTGCTACGATTTGTATATTATTAATAGTAGAACCGTCATTAAGCGCTATAAAGGACACATTCTTATTTCCTCTTTTCGTCCTTACCCAACCTTTTACATTGAATGATTTTCCAAACTCCTTAGAATTCAGGAGGTGTGTTATTTTTGTTCTTTTCACAGTCAAAAAAGAATTAAAACTAAAATTGAAACAATAAAATCTTATAATCTGTTAGCAAAAAAAGGATATTTTACCTTTTTAGGCAAAGTTTTATCAAAATATAATAATTTTGTCAGGGTCGGCATGGTTTTTGGCATCCCAGAATTTTCAAATTTTTAATGTCGGTTTTTATGCAAAAATTAGGAATAAACCAGACTTTACAACAAAAACTTTCACCTCAGCAGATTCAATTTATAAAACTGCTGCAGATCCCTACTGCCGAGCTGGAGAGCAGAATAGAAGAAGAGCTTGAAATTAACCCGGCACTGGAAGAAGGGAAAGAGGAATATTCCTCGGAAGAAAGTCAGTCTGAAAACGAAAATGAATATGATCAGGAGGAAGGTGAAGGAGATGGCGATAATTATAATGATGACGAATTGAGCGTAGAAGACTATATCCGTGACGATGATATCAGTGGATATAAAATGGTCGGAGATGGTCCAAGTGAAGAAGAAGACAAAGAGATGCCCATTGCCAGTGGTTCCACCCTGGCCGATGCACTTATCAGTCAATTGGGCTTTTTGAAGCTGGACGAACGCCAAACGAACATCGGAAAACAACTTATCGGGAGTATCGACAGCGATGGCTATATTAGAAGAGAGTTAGAACAAATCGTAGATGACCTTGCCTTTGGGCAGAATATAGAAACGAATGCAGAGGAAATCGAGAAGATACTTTTCCGAATTCAGCAATTTGATCCAGCAGGAATAGGGGCACGATCGCTTCAGGAATGTCTGGTTCTTCAGCTTGAAAGAAAAGATGACAGTGACCCCTCAGTTGAAATTGCGCTTAAAGTCGTTGAAGAAAACTTCGAAGAATTTACCAAAAAGCATTACGATAAAATACAGAAAAGACTGGATATCGATGATGACCTGATGAAACAGGCAATACATCTGATTACCAAATTGAATCCTAAACCAGGAGGAGGTGCGGTTGACGATGTGAAAACTCAGTATATCATTCCTGATTTTATTTTAGTAAATAATAACGGAAAACTTGAGCTTTCTTTGAACTCCCGAAACGCTCCTGAGTTAAGAATCAGCAGATCTTACACAGAGATGTTTGATACCTATGACAAGAGCTCTAAAAAGGATAAAAAACTTAAGGAAGCTGTGTCGTTTGTCAAGCAAAAGCTTGATGCCGCCAAATGGTTTATAGATGCCATAAGACAAAGGCAGCTGACGCTTATGCGGACAATGGAAGCTATTGTGAAATATCAGTATGACTTTTTCCTTGAAGGGGATGAAGCCAAACTGAAGCCAATGATATTAAAAGATATTGCAACTGAGATCAACATGGATATTTCAACAGTATCCAGAGTTGCAAACAGTAAATCTGTTCAGACAGAATTTGGAATTTATCCATTAAAGTATTTCTTTTCAGAAGGAATTTCCACAGAATCGGGAGAAGATGTCAGCAGTAGAGAAGTGAAGCATATTCTAAAGGAAATTATTGATGCAGAAGATAAAAGGAAACCTTGTTCAGATGAAAAACTTGAAAAACTTCTGAAAGAAAGAGGCTATCCCATTGCAAGAAGGACAGTAGCAAAATACAGGGAGCAATTGAATATCCCTGTTGCCAGATTAAGAAAGGAATTATAATAGTGGTAACGAGATACAAGCAAGCTAAAAGGAAATTCAATATCTTAAAAAGTACAGCAATGATTCTTTCTGTACTTTTTCATCCTGTAATATTGCCAACCTATGTGTTTGCTTGTTTGATATTTTTTGCTCCGGCTACTTTCAGTACGCTGAGCGAACAAGGTAAATATTATCTCTTGCTGCTTATATTTATTACAACCTGCATTTTACCCATTTTCCTTATGACCATCTTTCTGCAACTCACAAACAGAACGATGAATCTCAAAACTTTTTTTATGGGAAACAGAAGGGAAAGGATTGTTCCTTACCTTATAACTGCGATATTTTATAGCAGTCTGGCATACTTTTTTGATACCTATCTGCACATGAGTGGTCTTATAATTTATCTGATTGCTGCTATAGGAGTTACCATTCTGGTGCTGGCTTTGATCACTCTTTTTTATAAAGTAAGCGCTCATTCTACCGGTCTTTCTGGATCTATTGTAATATTGGTAATGCTTTCAATGAGATTTACAGATAATGATTTGTTCTATCCTATTTTAACTTTTATTCTGATATCCGGTTTTGTCATGAGCTCCAGGCTATTTCTTAAAGCCCATACTGGAATGGAAGTCGTGACTGGAGTTTTAACAGGATTTATTGTTAACTTTTGCATATTTTATTTTCTTTTAATCGGATAACAAGGCTATGTACCAGCATATTTTATTGGAAAAAAAAGGTGGAGCGGTCAGATTAACTCTGAACAGGCCGGAAGTGTATAACGCTCTTAACGAAACCCTCTGCAGAGAAATCCAGCAGGCTTTAAAAGAGATTAATGAGGATAAAACGATAAAGGTTTTAATATTGACGGGAGCAGGAAAGGGCTTTTGCAGCGGTTTAGATCTGAAGTCAATAAATATTAAAGATGCCAGTGTATCGGATGTTGTTAAAGAGCTGTTTAACCCTATAGTAACAGGGATAAAAACGCTCAATATACCTGTAATAGCATTGATAAACGGACCGGCAGTCGGAGCAGGATGCTCATTGGCATTGGCCGCAGATATGGTGATTGCAAATGAAAATGCAACTTTTGGGTTTACCTTTGTAAATATAGGTCTGATCCCGGATACTGGTATTTCTTATTTTTTGCCACGATTGGCTGGCAATCTCAAGGCATTTGAGCTATTTGCTCTCGGAAAAACAATCCTTGCTACCGAAGCTCAGCAATACGGACTTGTAAATTCTGCAGTCAAAGTCGAAGAATTGGAAGAAACTGTGGATAAATTAGTAGCGTATTTTGCAACTGCTCCGACCAAAGCCATTGGTTTTATAAAAAAACTGGTGACGGAATCAAGTGAAAACACCTTGTCTTCTATGCTAGATCAGGAAGCTAAGTTTCAGGAGAAAGCTGCTCACACAAATGACTTTAAAGAGGGCGTTGCAGCGTTCGTAACTAAAAGAAAACCTGATTTTAAAGGAGAATAGAAGCCTTTTAGCCTTCCTAAAAAGAAGAAATCGTTATTCCAACAAGAAACGGAGTTGCTTCTGGTCCTTTGTTATCTTTAAAGAGTTTGTTTAAGCTGTAGTATCCATATAAGCTTAACCCCCCAATTCCTATCCTGGCAGTAAGACCATAGCGAAACCTGTTTAAGTTAAAATCTCTTATTTCTTTTTCCTTAATGGTTTCATCATTTTCTTTGAATTTGACTTTTGTCATTGATTTTAAAAGAAGGCCAGCTTTAAAACCTACGGCTAATTTTACAGCCCTGGGCCAATACCGTTTAGACTGAAATCTTAATTCAAGCGGAGCATCAAGATAAGTTAGGCTAAGTTTTGACTTTTTGTATGTTTTTTCAGGATCCCTATCTACAAAGAATACTAAAGAGTCCTGAGATATAAATAGATTGGTGTTCTTTGCCGAAAAGGAATAATTATCAAAGGCTATACAGAGTCCGGAAGTGAAATACAATTTTTTGGAAATTTTTATATGAGAATAGTGACCAAAAGCAGCACCTCTTGATCCCCAGGCTCTTAAATCTAATGCTTGAGGGTGATCTGACCATTGATTTAAATAAAGATCTAACCTGAAAGCCCTTATAAGGTGCCTTCCTTTATATTCGTCATGTTTGGAAAGGGTATCAGTAGTAGTTTGTGCACCGGCAGCAAGGGCAAAAAGGAGAAAAGAAAGGTTAAAAAAGATTTTTTTCATGAAGCGAGTTTTACTTTTGGTAAACTTAGGTAAAAAAGGAATTGTTTTAGGAATTGTTTGAAGTAATTTGAATTCTATTTTAAAATAGCAGATTTATTTTATAAATTTGCACTCCTTAATTGGAAAATGCACTCGTAGCTCAATTGGATAGAGCATCTGACTACGGATCAGAAGGTTTGGGGTTCGACTCCCTACGAGTGCACGAAAGGCAGTCATTTTAAAATGATTGCCTTTTTAATTTTAAGGTAAGTAGTTCTTCATTTGTCTTGGATATTAGTCACCATTCAGCTTTAATAATTTAATTAAAATAAACCTTCCCTATCAAATTGAAAATTTGCATGGTGCCAAGCCAGATTATTACAGCAGGAATGAGGAACTTTTTTATTATTGTTAAAAACATATTCAAGTAAAAATTTAAAATCCATTAAAAAAATAAGTATTCAATATCTCTTCAAAGATAACTCGATAACACCACGGATCACATCTATTAGATTTCTCTTCGATAAATAAGTCTTTATTCTTCTCCTCTCAAACATGATATTTTATAAGGTTGAATATGTAATTTATGTCTAATCTTATAAAACTATATTTCAGTATTCTTTCAACTCCGATATAAAAATCAATAAACACATAATGATTATTCTTTATTGAATGATTTAAGGATAACATAAAATCTTCTGTCTTTCATAAAAAGCAAGCTGTATAGCACTCTGAAAATTATAAGAGAAATAGGCGTATGCTATTTTCAAAATGATAAGAATGCTTTAATAGATTGGAAATATCAAGTGATATTTTGTTGACATCAACTCAGATAAAAACATATCTTGGGCAAAACCTATATGACATAAAAATGAAATATCAAATGATAAGGCCAGAACTTAGAAGCTAAAGTTTAAGATCACATACAAAAATTAATGTTAAATAATTTGTTAAGATATTGTTGATAGCATTTAGACTTGAGATAGCTTGAATCATTGATATTCTTAATGAAAAGAATATATGTCAAATGAAGAATTCTTCTAAAGTATGCTTACAGGTTTTTAGACATAATTAAAAATTATTTTTCAAATTGATGAGATAACTTATCCTTCTAAATGCCCCTGTTGATGCGTCTTTTAAAAAATATTTATTCGTCGAAGACAACTAAATATTCAAGCGATTTAATTGTGGATTGCTTTATGACTCTATGACTTTATAGACGTATGTTTAGCCGAATGCTCAAGTAAAAATATGCCAAAGAGTGTTTTATTTTGATGTTTAAACATGTTCATATTCAGCTAATTTTTTGTTAAATCTTTGTTGTAAATTTGGAGAACCAAAAAATAAAGTATAGTTTTCGAAACAATCAGTAAAGCTCAATAATCATTAGGATTTTTTCTTGTTAAACTTGTCAAAAGCTCATACTTGCTAATTGACCAAGCGAAGCTATATTTAATCACACTATTCAATAAGAACCGCCTATGCTTAAAACATATAAATAGTAATCCAATCTACGATGATGTAGGTATTCTGATTTAAAACCTGCATTAAAAGCAACCTTGTAAGTCTTTTTAACCGCGCCAGAAGCGGAAAGAGCAGTTGAACGTGAGATATCATTAGGAGTTAAGATGTCTTTTGACCAGCATCAAAAACATAGCTAATCAATAACCACGTACTTTCAACTCGTTTTTCAATAAATTAATATTTGTAATTTTTCTTTGTCAGAAGCACTGTCTGCTAATTGACCAAGCGAAGCTATATCAATCTTAGAGTACTTTGAAACCGCTATGCATTCTGATAAGATAGTAATCCAAGTTACAATTGATGTTAGTATTTAATTTGTAAATCCAGCATCAGAAACAAACTTGTGGATTCTATATGCATGCATAGAAGCGGGAGGTAATTTTAGCAGCTATAATTAGTTTAGATGTTTCCACTTAACATATAAACTGTAGCTTCAATATTCACATCTTTTTGAACAAATAATTATTAAAAATTTTTCTTGTCAAAGCATTGAATGCTAATTGACCAGGCGTAGCTATAATGAATTTAAAGAGAACCACCTATGTCCACTACATTCAAACAGAAATCCCAAATGGATGTTGGTATTTCTATCTTAGAACCGACATCTAAAAAAAATTGGTATGTATTTCACACCGCACCAAGAGCGGAAAAAGTAGTTCTACGTGAATTGTCAAATAAGGGGTACGATGTTTTTTTACCAATAACAAAGACTTTAAGAGTCTGGAACAATCGGCAGAAAAAAATTATAGATCAGGTACTTTTCCCAAGCTATATTTTTGTAAATACAGAAGAAAAATACCTTCCTAAAATATCTCAAACACCTAAAATCACTACTGTTATACATTGCGGCGGTAAACCCTCAAAAATCAACAATAAGTGCATTGAAGGAATTAAGAATATGTTGGACTTAAATCAGGAAGTTTCCATAGAGGCCAATTTTTCTGAAGGAGAAAGAGTAAGGATTGTAAAAGGACCGTTGACTGGTTATGAAGGAGTCCTTTTGAGACAACAATCTAAAACAAAGTTTGGTATCAAATTGAAAGAAATTAATCAGACAGTATTTATTGATATTTGCACTAGTTTGATTGAGAAAATACCTTCGCTTTGAAGCTTCAGCATAAGGTTTTAAACATGGATTTTCGCATATTGCTTTCCCCAAAAACAAAACAATAACCTTGTCTGCAGCTGCATTAGAAATAATTTTAAATTATTATTCTGCTACTTTTTTAGCGGAATGATCCTCGGGGCTGGAAGTATAAAAAACAATTTTTAAGGCTCTTGCTGCATATATGTTTAGCTTGATTATAACATAATTTAAGCTGAATACCTGCTATAAAATCACAATTAATTCTTGAGAGTAAAATGTTAGATAAAGAAATATTATTAGAATCTACGGAGTCTTATCTTAAGTCTCTTATATCTGAGGTTGCCAATATATCAATTGGAAATATTGTTGCATCAACCCCATTTCAGGAGTTAGGGATTGATTCATTTCGCATCTTACAAATCATCAAGAAATTGGAAGAAGAATTTGGTACTTTGCCAAAGACTTTGCTTTTTGAAAATTTCAACATAAGTGATTTAAGTCAATATTTTGTTAATAAACATGAGCAAACACTTTCTGAAAAATTTGCGAAGGGAAAGCAAGCGGTTTCTTTTGTTCATTCAACAAAGCCTTCATTAAAGCCAGCAGAGAGCATTTCAAAGCCTGTTGTTACATATCCAACAAATATATCTTCGAGAGTAAGTCCAATTCTCATATTGGAAAAAGATGCTTATGCTCATCCTGAATTGAAGACATTGGTTAAAGACCTATTTGATAGATATAAAAATGAGGGGTCTTCTTCCAGAGGAACAAGAAATATTGCTCCCAATATTTTTATTGGTAGTGCAAGACGTGGGTATTTTAATTATAGCAGAAGTAAAAATATAATTTTACTTTATACATATACAGGACCCAAAGAGTACTTCCCTGCCATTGCAGAGGAAATGTATCGATATTGTGTCAGTCATAATTTCGAACTTAACATCTTTTCTCCAGATCAATTAGAAGCTGTTGGAGGTGTCGCTTTTTCTTCTACTCCTTTTGGAGTCTTGTCAAGGGTAGTAAATATAAAAGAGTTTACTCTTCAGGGAAGCAAGATGCGGCGCTTACGATATCAAGTATCTAAATTTGAAGATGCAGGTAAGTGCAGAACAGAGGAATACCAGAGCGGTACTAATAAAGAGACAGATACTGCTATTGCTGCCATTATTGATCAATGGTGTGCTCCTAGAACAATGGTCAACCCTCTCATTCATATTGTAAAAGAGGAAATCGTTGCTGGTAATTTAAGCAGTGAGCACAGGCTTTTCACTACTTACCTTGATGATGTCCTGCAAAATGTTATCCTTATCTCTAAGTTGTCATCAGAGGAAAATGGCTATCTAATGGACTTAGAGTTTTATCCTCAAACTATGCCCTTGGGAGGACTAGAGTTTGCAATTGTTAAGATAATAGAAGTGCTGGCGGCGGAAGGTTGCGACATGTTAAGTTTGGGAGGTACATATGGTTGTAAATTAGAACCTTCTTCTAATGCAGACCCTTATTTGGACAAGACATTAGACTATTTGAGAGAGCAAAAGATTTTTAATGATGAAGGAAATCTTCAATTTAAAAATAAGTTTCGTCCGGAAAACAGAACAGTTTTTATTTGCCGTCCTAAAGAGAATAGTAATCCTGATAATGTAACTGATATTATCATGATGATTGCAGATCCTACAAAAATGCAAACCTCAGATGTGGAGAATCATACCTTTAACAAATCTAATCTTCACGTTGCTTTACCCGCAGAGAAGGAAGAGATGCAGAAGGTTTCAAGTACATCTGTAGTTACAGATATTGTCTCATGTGAAGCTGGTGAAAAAGGAGTGATGATTGAAGGTGAGGAGAGATCAATCATTCTATCAGATTATGGATATAATCCATTAAACATACCGGAGAATAAAGTTGAGTTTGATTTAAAAACAGATTCATGGGCTCAATTGGAAATGCCCGCAATACAGAATCAAAATCAGTATTTATATACGCAGCTCCAGCAATCAGTCGATTTAAATGAAAGTATAAAAGGTGTTTTCCCTTTTAAATATTTTGCATTTACCACATCTGGTCGCACCGCGGAACGCGCTTTCTTTAAATCATGGTCTAAAAAAGGTATTGTTCCGCAGAACTTACTTTTTCCAACTACAATCTTCAATCAAATCGATAATGGTTTTAAGCCTTTGGAATTGCCACATCCAGAAGTCTTTATTTTAGATTCAAAGGATTTATTCAAAGGAAATTTAAACTGGGACGCGTTTCAAAAGCATATAGAACATGATCCAAAGTCAATTGCGTTTGTTATAATTGAAACGAGTGACAATGCAGCAGGTGGAGCTCCTGTCTCTATGCAACACCTGTGGGATTTGAAATCATTGCTTTCTAAATATTCAATTCCTTTGGTTATGGATGCAACCAGAACCGTAGAGAATGCCAAATTTATAATTCAGCATGAAAAGGGATTTGCAGGAAAGAATATTTGGGATGTTGTTCGTGAGATTCATTCTACTGCGGATGCGCTTATCTCAAGCTTAACCAAAGACTTTTGTGTAAGTAAGGGAGGGCTGATCGCAACCAATGATCCTGTTCTTTATAATAATATTCAGAACCTTATTCAGGAAGAAGGAATAGGTTTGGATGTGATAGAAAAGAAATTTATTGCTCTTTCATTGAACAACCTAACTAAGATAGAGAACCGCATACTGGAGAGAATAGAGTCTGTGAATTTGATCTGGAATGCATTAAACAAACATGGTGTTCCCGTAATGCAGCCTGCAGGTGGGCATTGTGTATTAATTGATGTTAATCAGGTAGCAGAGTTCAGGGGTTTCAAATATCCTGTTGCTTCGTTTGTTGCCTGGATGTTTTTGAACACCGGAATTAGGGCAGGTGCGCATAATGCAGGAATGCAAAAGAATACTTCAATTAATAACCTAGTACGTCTTGCAATTCCTGTTGGTTTAAAGCGAAGACAAAGTGAGGAAATAATTAGTAGACTAATATCACTTTTTGAAAGGAAGGAAAATATTCCTGAAATTATATTAGAAGGGAGTAGCACGGAATCTATAGGTGATATCAATGCTAAGTTCAAATTACAAAGCTATCATAATGCTTCTGGTAAAATTGTTCCAAAAACCTCTGTTCCAATTTCTGATCATGAAGGCCAACTGTTTCTTAAAGATCATAGTTTGACTTCAGCACCGAAAGGAAAAGAGACAACATTTACCACAGGTAAACAGGTTCAATATTCTCAAGATATTGCTATTATTGGGATGTCAGGTCGTTATCCTAAATCAAAAAATCTTGATGAGCTGTGGACGAATCTGGTGCAGGGAAAAGATTGCATTGAAACCATTCCGGATGCTCGTTTTAATCAGCGTATGCATAGTGAATTCACTAAGAAATACAGAAGTGGATTTATTGATGATGTAGATAGGTTTGATTCTATGTTCTTTAATATTTCTCCTAGAGAAGCTGAAATAATGGATCCCCAGGAAAGACATTTTCTTGAGGTCGCATGGGAGGCAATTGAAGATGCTGGCTATTATCCTGAAACTTTGACCAAGGGAAATGAATCCAGAAACATTGGAGTCTTCGTTGGGGCAGTATGGAATATGTACCAGATGATTGGTGTTGAGGAAAAACTGGCAGGAAATAATGTAACCCCAAATTCATTCTTCTGGAGTATAGCCAACCGAGTTTCCTACTGGATGAATTTCACCGGTACAAGCTTAACATTAGATACTGCATGTTCTTCTAGTTTGACAGCAGTTTATCTGGCCTGCGAAGCAATTAATAATGGAAGTTGTTCAGCCGCTATTGTAGGAGGAGTAAATCTTGATTTGCATCAAAGCAAATGGGACATCGATTGGGCAGGAGGTGTAGGAGCATTGTCAAAAGACGGAGTTTGCCGTACTTTTGGAAATGGTGCTAATGGTTATGTTCCTGGCGAAGGAGTAGGAGCTCTGCTTCTCAAGCCATTAGATAAAGCTATCAAAGATGGTGATAATATACACGGAGTTATTAAAAGTGCAGCTGTAAATCATGGCGGTAAAACAAGTGGGTACCTTGTCCCAAATCCGCATGCGCAGACTAAGCTAATACAAGCAGCTCTGGAAAAAGGTAAGATAGACGCTCGTAGTATTGGTTACATTGAGGCTCATGGCACAGGAACCGAATTGGGAGACCCCGTTGAAATTTCAGGACTGACCAATGCTTTTAAAGATTACCATGTAGAGAATGAGAGTTGCTCAATTGGTTCAATAAAAACCAATATCGGTCACTTGGAGGCTGCAGCAGGTATCGTGGGTGTGCAAAAAGTACTGTTAATGATGAAACACTCTCAGCTTGTTCCGTCCTTACATTCTTCGCAATTAAATGAATTTATAGATTTTAAAAATTCTCCTTTTTATGTCGAACAAACTGTAGAAGCTTGGAAGACAAAAGAAGTGGATGGGGTATCTTTCCCTCTTAGAGCAGGGGTAAGCTCTTTTGGCGCAGGAGGGGCGAATGCACATGTCATTGTAGAAAAGTATGAACCTTTGGTTCAGGACAAAGATGAATCGACTTCTGAGCCAAGCATATTAATCTTTCCTCT
The DNA here is from genome assembly GCF_000426725.1 of Sporocytophaga myxococcoides DSM 11118. Lineage (NCBI taxonomy): Bacteria > Pseudomonadati > Bacteroidota > Cytophagia > Cytophagales > Cytophagaceae > Sporocytophaga > Sporocytophaga myxococcoides. Next base: position 230,375 of record NZ_KE384560.1, read on the forward strand.
TTCTGCCAGAAATGAGGATCAGCTGCGCGAAATGGCAGTTAGATTAAGAAATTATATTCAGCATAACCTCACTCAAGTCTCTCTTCAATTAAGATTGAATGATATTTCTTACACTTTACAAATAGGAAGGAAATCATTTGATTATCGTTTGGCTATTATTGCTGGAACTATAGAAGAATTAGTTGGGAAACTAAATTTGTTTGTTGAAGGAAAAAAAGGTGAAGGTATCGTTCTTGGTCAAAAACAAAATGCAGAAGGAATAACCAAGTTGTTAAATCGTAAAGAGAAGGATGAATTTATAAACTTGCTTTCTCAAAGCCAGGATCCTCAAAAACTCGCACAAATATGGGTTGATGGATTATTAAATGATTGGCAAGGTTTTCAAGGCTCAAAGACGGGAAGAAGAATATCTTTACCAACATACCCTTTTGCTGACAAGCGTCATTGGATTGGGAAGTCCAAAATTACTGCTTTACCTGTCCTATCGCAGAGTGTGAACTCTCAATTAGCTCTACCTCAAACACCTCAGACTATTATTGAAGAGGAATTCTCAAAACTTTACTATTCACACGATTGGGAAAGATCCTCTTTTGATAAAGAAAAGATATCGCATAACAAGTTAGATTCTATTTTGATTTTTGATTTTGATGAAACACTTCGTAATCTTTATCATGATCGTTTAAATAAAGCAGATTCTAGGCATGTCATATTGGTGCAACCCGGTGATTCCTATCAAGAGTTAGAAAACTTTACATATAGAATTAATCCACGAAATCCGCAGGATTACACTCAGCTTTTCAAATCTATAACTCAAAATAATCAGTCCGTTGGAAAAATTTGTTTTGCCTGGCCAATGGCTTCATTCTACTGTGAGGAAAGTTTAGATAAAACAAGCCAATACAAAGAAAACTATATAAATGAATCATTAGAGAAAGGTGTTTATTCCTTCCTTTATCTCTGTCAATCTCTTATTGAACAAAAGCCTAAAGAAAAGATCCAGCTTCTTTATGTTTATCTGGGAGCTAAAGATGTTCCTCAACCTCATAATGAGGCCATCAATGGATTTACGAGGTCGCTTCAGATAGAAAATCCAAAGCTGTATTGTAAAACACTTGAAATCCAACAAGAGAAGAACGATTTAAACAGTGTTTTAGATGCTGTTCTAGCTGAGCTTCATCCAGAGACTCAAGAGACGATGACAGTTCGCTATGTAGAAGATGATCGTTATGTGAGAAAACTTAAACAGCTCAATATTGAAGAAATTGAATCTTCACAAAGTACGGTATTAAAAGAAAATGGAGTTTATATCATCACAGGAGGTGCAGGTGGGCTAGGCTTTATTTTCGCAGAGTTTTTAGCTAAACGATTTAAAGCAAAACTAGTACTTACAGGACGATCCAAGCCATCTTCAGAAATCGAATCAAAGATTGATGAACTAAGAAAGTCAGGAGCAGAAGTTTTATATGTGTCAGCAGATATATCAAAGAGAGAAGATGTTAAGAGCCTTGTTGAAGCTGCCAAATCTCAATTTGGAGAGATTAATGGAATAATTCACGCTGCAGGTGTTTTGAGAGATTCCTTCATCAGGAATAAAAAGCATGAGGAGATGGAAGCTGTTTTTGCTCCAAAAATATTTGGAACATTATTTCTGGATGAAGAAACTAAAAATGAAAAGCTGGATTTCTTTGTCATGTTCTCTTCTCTTGCTGCTATTGGAGGGAACGCAGGACAGTGTGACTATTCTTTTGCCAATCATTTCATGGATACCTATGCTATCAGACGAAAATCGCTTGAGATAGCTGGAGAAAGAAGTGGAAGATCATTGAGCTACAATTGGTCCCTATGGGCTGATGGTGGAATGAAGATTGATGAGCAAACGGAGATTTTCTTTAAAAAGAATTTAGGGATAAAGCCATTGAGCAAAGAAGTCGGAATAGATGCATTTGTGAAAGGGCTTTCAATGAATAAGTCTCATGTTGCGGCTTTAGATGGGGTTCAAGAAAAAATAGAGCTTGCATGGGGGTTAAGAAAGAAAGAATCTTCAGTACAGCCTTTAGGTGGAGTATCTGAACAATCTTCATCCGTATCGGAAGGTCCGCGAATGAATGATGAGGAAATCTCTTCTCTCGTTTTGAAAGAATTGTCGCAAATGGTGATGGGATTTCTTAAGCTTGATGCGGAAGATATTGGTCTGGATCAAATTTTATCTGATTTAGGATTTGATTCGATTGGTATGACTGCATTTGCCAATACAATAAATGAAAAGTATCAACTTGAAATCACTCCGGTACTTTTCTTTGAATATCCATCGATCAATGAGATTACAAGGTACCTGTGCAGTGAATGCAGAAATGAAGTGTTGAGAGTTTATCAGGTCTCAAATACACCGATCGTTGCAGTTAACAGATCAATACAGCCAGCATTGGCATCAACGGATAGCCAGATGACTGAGACTTTATCCAAATCTGATTCAGGACGAAACCTTTCTAAGGTTGACCATTCTCTTGAGAGCCTTTCAAACAGCAATACATTTTCTCCAACACGTCGTTTTGTTGACATGCCTATCGCCATTGTGGGAATGAGCGGTGTCATGCCTCAATCTGATGATATGGAGGAATTCTGGCAGAATTTGTTAGAAGGTCAGGATATGGTTACTGTAATACCGAGAGATCGTTGGAATTGGGAAGAATATGATGGGGATCCTTTTAAAGAAAGTCATAAAACTTACTCCAAATGGGGAGGCTTTATGAAAGAGGTTGATAAGTTTGATCCTCTTTTCTTTGGAATTTCACCTAAGGAAGCTGAAATGATGGATCCTCAGCAAAGGATCTTTTTGGAGACTGTCTGGAAAACCATTGAACATTCTGGTCACAAGGTTTCAGAATTATCAGGTACAAGAACCGGCTTGTTTGTTGGTGCGTCCTATAGAGATTATTTAGATCTGTTTATTACTTCTGATATCGAACTTGATGGATATTCCGCAACTGGAAACACCTTATCTATTCTGGTTAATAGAATTTCCTTCCTACTCAATCTCCGTGGCCCGAGTATCTCATTGGATACGGCTTGTTCAAGCAGCTTAATTGCTATACATCGCGCAGTTGAAGCAATTCATACGGGGAGCTGTGATATGGCAATTGCAGGAGGTATCCAGACAATGTTAACTCCAGCTGCACATATGTCTTTGGCAAGCGCAGGAATGCTAAGTAGAGATGGAAAATGTAAGACCTTTGATAAGCGTGCTGATGGATATGTGAGGGGAGAAGGCTCCGGAGCTATTTTCCTTAAACCTTTAGCAATGGCTCAGGCTGACGGAGATCATATATATGCTGTTATTAAGTCAACTGTGGAAAATCATGGTGGACGTGTAACAACTCTTACTGCACCTAATCCCAATGCGCAAGCAGAATTACTGGTCGAGGCTTATGAGAAAGCGCATATTGATCCAATGACTGTTGGATACATTGAATGTCACGGCACAGGGACAAGCCTGGGTGATCCAATTGAAATTCAAGGTTTGAAGAAAGCATTTTCAGAATTATATAGAAAATATCAAAAAGGCCCTGTCGAAAAGCCGCACTGTGGTTTAGGAACAGTGAAAAGTAATATCGGCCACTTGGAAATTGCGGCTGGAATTGCAGGGGTACTAAAGGTAGTATTAGCAATACAGCATAAACAAATTCCTGCCTCACTCCACCTTGAGGAAATCAACCCTTACATTAATCTTAAAGATAGTCCTTTTTATATAGTAAATAAAGCCATGCCTTGGGAGGCTATAAAGTGCGAAGGCGGCGTTCTCCTTCCTCGCAGGGCTGGTGTTAGTTCTTTTGGATTCGGAGGCGTGAATGGACATATTGTATTAGAAGAATATATACCATCCAATCATCAATCATCGAATCAGAATGACACGTTGCAATTGATTGTTCTTTCTGCAAAAAATGATGATAGGCTTAAAGCATATGTTAAGACAATGCTAGAGTATGTCGAGAAGCAGGAAGTAAATCTTGCAGACTTTGCTTATACCTTGCAGGTGGGAAGAGATGCAATGTCCGAAAGGTTGGCGTTGGTTGTTTCAAATTTTGAAAGTTTAAAAGATAAATTCAGGAATTTTCTTCAAGGTACAAAGGGTGTAGATGGTATATTCCATGATAGCACCAATGGAAAGAAGGTTGGAACAGGTGGAATTATTAATGAAAATTCTATTCAAACCGCAGTAGAGAAACAGGATCTTATTAAGTTGGCTGAGCTTTGGGTTTCTGGAGCTGAAATTGACTGGAACTTGTTAGATAGAAAAGGAAATAGCAAGAGAGTTGGTTTGCCAACTTATCCTTTTGCAAGAGAACAATATTGGCTATCGATCCCTCAAGGTAAAATTTCTGAGGAAGATCACGGTCATCATGATTCAGCTAAAACAGCAATCCTGCATTCCTTAGTACATAGTAATGTCTCCACTTTAAGAGAGCAGAAATTCTCCACGAAATTCACTGGTAAAGAATTTTATTTTGAAGACTACATTGCAAATGCTCAAAAAATCTTGCCATGGGTTGCTTGTTTAGAAATGGCGAAAGTTGCAGGTGAGCTATCAGGTGAAACACCAGTTAAGTTTATCAGGAATATAGTTTGGGAAAATTCACTTACTATTAGTAAGGACGATAAGGATGGAAGAGAAGTGACAGTATCGCTGATTCCTAAACATAATGATGTTGAGTTTGTATTGGCTAATATTGGCAATGAAGAGCCGATTATTCATTGCAAAGGTAAACTCTCTTATTCAGGTAATATATCTGATTCACAAGTTTTGGATATTGCTGAAATTCAAGAGCGTTGTCCAGAAGAGATTCTGAAAGGAAAGGAGCTTTATTCTTTTTTAAGCAGCTCTGGCCTGAAGTTAGGGAAAAGTTTTCAAATGGTTGAAAGAGTATATGCAAACCAATCTGAGTCACTTGCCATTATTGAGTTGGGTGAGAAGCAGCTATCTCAAGCTAATCTAAATTCAATTGTACTTGATGGAGCTCTTCAGTCTGCTATTGCAGGTTTCATAAAGAAAAGTCAAAAGCAAATACCAATTGGTGTTCCATTGTCAGCCAGCGAAGTGCAGTTTTTACATCCTTTAATTGATGTGGCTTATGGATATGCTACCTGGTCAGTTGATAGTTCTGAGAACGTTCAAAGTATTCCCAAAATGAACCTTTATCTTTTAAATAAAGATGGAAAAGTTTTGGTAAGAATAAAGAATTTATCAACTAAGCCTTTAGAAGTGAGAAGTGGGACTCTTGTAGAGAAAATGTTCTTGCATAACGTGTGGAAAGAGTTATCAATTCCATTTATAAATGCAGAACGATCTTTGGGACATATTCTGGTATTTGACCAATCTGATGAGATTCGTGATGCAATGGAGCAGCGATTTAAGAACCTTATTCCAAATGGTTCTCATATCAATCAGGTTAAAATAGGTTCTTCATATAAAGAATTGGACAATAAAGCTTATGAGATAAATCCTGAGGATCCAAATGATTATCAGAGATTGTTTTATTCTCTGGCAAAGAAGGATGTATTACCAGAAAATATTGTTTACCTGTGGGCTGAAAAAGACTTTGTTTCTGAAAAGGGAAGTTTAAAAAACAGCTTGAAGAAAGGGGTATTTTCTCTTCTGTTCCTAAGTCAAGCTTTAATGCAAGTACTAAAAGAACAGAGCAGGCAACAAAAAACAAAACTACTGTATTTTTATCCATGTAGTCAGACTGATCTGCAACCGCATCATGAGGCTATTAGCGGGTTTGCAAAATGTCTGCATGTTGAGAACCCTAATTATATATATAAAACCATTGAAATAGGAAAACAAAATTTATCCAAAGAACTACACTCAGTAGATGTTTTAGATTTTATTTTACCTGAATTGAAAGACGAATCAAGTATCGAAATTCGCTATCAGGAAGGGAAACGACTTGTGAAGAAAGTTGAAGAGTTTGTTCTTGATCCTTCAAAGGAAAAGAGTTTGAAAGATAGAGGTGTTTATATTATTACAGGAGGATTAGGAGCGCTTGGATTAATTTTCGCGAAATATATCGCTGAGCAAACAAAAGCTCGCTTAGTACTGACAGGCCGTTCTGCTCTTCGATCAGAACAGAAAGAGAAGATAATGGAACTGGAATCTCTGGGCTCTGAAGTTGTATACTTTGCAACAGACATTGCTGAATATGCATCTGTTGAGCGATTGGTAAAGGATGTCAAATCTCACTACGGAGAAATTAATGGAATCATTCATTGCGCTGGTGTTTTAAGAGATTCTTTAATTCTCAACAAAACTTCGGAAGATATGGAGGCGGTATATGCCTCTAAAGTTTATGGTACTTGTCATCTGGATGAAGCTACAAAAGATGAAAGCCTTGACTTCTTTGCACTATTTTCTTCTATCACAGCAGTAGGTGGTAATGCTGGTCAAAGTGATTATGGTTATGCAAATAGCTTCATGGATAATTTTGTTAATTATCGAAATCAGTTGGTTAAGACTCAAAAGCGATTGGGCAAAACGATTACCTTCAACTGGCCTTTATGGAAAGATGGAGCAATGCAGATTGATGAGCAGAAAGAGGCTTTCCTCGAAAAGGCTAAGGGAATTAAGGTAATGGGAATTGAAACGGGGCTGGATACATTTGAAAGAGCATTGGCAAATGATTGTAGCCAGGTTCTTGTACTTGAGGGAAACTTGCAAAAAATAAGAAAATCTGTAGGCGTTCAAGGTGAAGATGTAAATGAAGATAAAGGAAAGGTTAAGTCAGAAACCACTAAGGAAGTTATTATAGAAGATGTAGTGGTGAAGGATAAAGAGTTGCTTACTATTGTCAAAAGGGATCTGTTACAATTAGTGATAAAGATCTCTGGAATAAAGAAGGAACAATTTTCATATGATGTTGATATGAGTCAATATGGTTTTGACTCAATCAGTTTGATGAAATTTTTCCGTGAAATTAGCCAGCAATATTCAATAGACTTAAGTCCCGCTGTCTTCTATGAATACCCTACTTTTAATGCTTTAAGTCAATTCCTGAGTGAAACTTATAAGCATCAGCTAAGTGAGTATTACGTTGAAGATTTGAAAAAGGCGGTATCTCATATAAAAGCAGATCCAAATTCAACTATATCTCCAACGATTAAAAAAGAAATATCAAAATCTCAAAATAGATTTGCAAGAAGATCAGGCTTTTCAAAAATGTATGATTCTGATTCATCCATTGCTATAGTGGGTATGAGTGGTGTGATGCCTCAGTCTGCTGACTTAACCGAATTTTGGGATAATATAGTTGCTGAAAGAGATTTGATTACTGAAATACCTTCTGATCGTTGGGATTGGAAAGCATTTCAAGTCAATTCTCCAAATGGAAAAAATGAAACCAGTTCAAAATGGGGTGGCTTTATGAAAGAGGTTGATAAGTTTGATCCTGCCTTTTTCGGTATTTCCACAACCGAGGCTAAGTATATGGATCCCCAGCAAAGGATCTTTTTAGAAACAGTCTGGAAAACAATTGAAGATGCGGGTCATCGTCCTTCTGAATTAGCCGGAACTAAAACTGGAGTTTTTGTGGGGGTGGGGTCAATGGATTATGCAGATGTAGTAAAAGAAAGTGAATTGGAAGTTATTGGCTATACAGCTACGGGGGTCGCACACAGTATTCTGCCAAACAGAATTTCTTATTTGCTGGATTTGCATGGGCCTAGTGAACCAGTAGATACCGCATGTTCCAGCTCCTTAGTTGCGATTCAACGTGCAGTGGATGCAATTGCAAATGGAAGTTGTGAAATGGCAATTGTGGGTGGAGTTAATGCGTTGATAAATCCTTCCTTATATGTTTCATTAGGCAGCACAGGTGTACTTTCTAATTCAGGCAGATGTAAGACCTTTGATAAAATGGCAGATGGTTATGTACGAGGAGAAGGTTCTGGAGCCATATTCCTGAAAAAATTGGATGATGCAATCCGAGATGGCAATCATGTCTATGGGATTATTAAAAGTATTGGAGTGAATCATGGTGGCCATGCAGCTTCTCTTACTGCACCAAACCCAAATGCTCAGGCAGACCTGATTGCTAGTGTTTATGATAAAGCTCAGATTGATCCTAAAACCATCAGCTATGTAGAAGTACATGGAACAGGAACACTGTTAGGTGATTCTGTTGAAGTAAATGGTTTAAAGAAAGCGTTTACTGAATTGTATAAACGCAGCAATGAAGCCCTGCCTCAGGAAGCTTATTGCGGGATAGGTACTATAAAGACAAATATTGGCCACCTTGAGACTGCAGCAGGAATTGCAGGAGTCTTTAAAGTGCTTTTAGGTATGAAGTATAAGAAGATACCTGGAAATATTCATTTTAATGAAATGAATCCTCACATTAAATTAGAGGGAAGTCCATTTTATATCGTTCCAAAAACTCAGGATTGGAAACACTTGAAGGATGAGTATGGAAATGATATTCCATTAAGAGCAGGTATCAGTTCATTCGGCTTTGGTGGTGTTAATGCACATATTGTCCTTGAAGAATATGTTCCTTCTGAAGGATTTGTTAAACATGAAAGTGTTATCGACCCTAATAGAAAATTCATAATTCCACTTTCAGCAAAGAATAAAAAGCAGCTAAAGCAAATTGCAAGTGATCTCTTAGATTTTATAGAGCGAAAGAAAGAAACAATAAATCTTAAAGATTTTGCATATACTCTACAAATAGGTAGGGAACCAATGGAAGAACGTTTAGGATTTGTTGTAGGTTCTGTAGATCAATTAGCTGAAAAACTTCAGGATTATATTGCAGATAAGCAACACATTGAGGAGACTTATCAGGGACATGCTAAAGATAATAAATTTGTTTTAGCTTTATTTGATGAAGAGATGCCTGTACTGATTGATCATTGGCTTGCTAATAATAAGGTAGCTAAGCTTCTTGACATTTGGGTCAAGGGCCAGATCTTGGATTGGGAGAAGCTCTATGAGGATGAAAAACCTAAACGTATAAGCCTTCCTACATATCCATTTGCAAGAGAAAGGTACTGGATAAACGGAGCTAAAACTTCTCGTTCCAAAACCTTTGATCTAACTAATACTAATTCTAACACCACTTCGAATCAGATAGATAAAGAGATTTTTGAATCAGTTGATAGTAATGAATTTGTGGTGCCCCTGTCCAGTGAAGGGACTGGAAACAACAAACCACAAGGAGTAACGGAAATAGTAGAATTATTTTTAAAGCAGGAAATCGGACAACAGCTTAAAGTGCCAGCTGAAAAAATTGCTACCGACCAAACCTTTATTGAATTAGGTTTGGGTTCTCTTGCTTTAATTTCTTTGATTGAGAAAACCAGTCACCTTCTACAGGAAAGTTTATCTCCAAGTGTATTTTTTGAATATAGTGATATTCCAAAGTTCTCTAAATTTTTAATAGGAGCTTATCCGGAAAAGATCATTAACATAGTTGTAGCAGGAGGCATAGAGCCAACATATACCGAAGAAAAAGAAACGGATACAATATCAACTTCATTCAATGGGGAAGAAAATAATTTTTCAGATGTAGATTCAAATACAGCAGTTCTAAATGAAATAAAGATTACCAAGGAAAAGAAGATAGCTATCCCGGAAATCCTTGTTCCTATACAGACTAAGGGAAATAATAAGCCAATCTTTGCTTCGCCCGGATCGGATGGAAATGTACTATCACTCTTACAACTGAGTAAAGCCCTCGGAGATAAACAACCCTTTTATGGTTTTCAAGCCGTGGGCCTTGATGGTAAAAAATCTCCTTCAAAAAGTATCGAGGAAATTGCCAGTCTAAATATTTCCGTCTTGCAAAGTGTACAACCCAAAGGCCCATATACTTTACTTGGTTATTCTAATGGTGGTGTTGTTGCATATGAAATGACAAAAATATTATTAGAGAAAGGTGAAAAAATTGAGTCTTTGATATTACTTGATACACCTTGTCCATTGCAGTTGTCTAGTGAATTAATTGATCCTTTTGAATGCCTTGTTAATGTATGTGCAAACCTGACAAGCTCTTTAGGAAGAACTTTAGATATTAATGTTGAAGAATTGCGTCAAGTTTCGGAAAGCACAAGAGGAGAATATGTCTATCATCTTTTAAAACGTAATGGAGTTGACTTGGTTAAAGAGCAATTCCTTACAACTTTTGATAATACTTTTATCATGTTTATGGCGAGTGAAAATTGTTGCCGAGCTTATAAACCCTCTAAATTATCTCAAGATATTGATGTATTGTTATTCAGGGCTACCGAAGGTTACATGGATAAAGGAATGCCAGATGATTATGGCTGGAATGTGTTGCTGCAAAAGCCGATTAACATATGCGAAGTAAAATCAAACCATTTTACTATAATAGATAAAGGAGCCGTTGAGGAAATTTCTAAAGAGATTAACAAAAGAAAAAATAAAAATAAGGAGAAGCTGTCATGAATAATGCAACTAAACAAAACTCATTTGATGTAATCATTATTGGGTCAGGGACCTGCGGTGCTACACTTGCAAAAGAATTAACCAAACAGGGAAAAAAGGTTTTAATTCTGGAACAAGGAGGAAACCAGGTCTTGAAAGAAACTTTTTCTGGTATTGCTCCGATTGCTAATGAAGTTCCTGTGGCAAGTAATATGAAAGCGCTAAGAGCCATCACTACCGGAGGATCTACAGCACTTTATTTTGCTGTAAGCAAGATGCCTCCTTTAGATACGTTTATGTCATTAGGAATTGATCTTTATGATGAGTTGGAAGAAGTTAAAAGGGAATTACCTCTTATAGACTTTCCTGATGAGTTATTAACTCCTCAATCAATAAGATTAAGACAAAGTATGGGAGAGTTGGGATATAATTGTAAGAAGAATCTTATAATGCTTGATAGGTCAAAATGTACTTCTGGATACTCCTATGATGCAAAATGGAAAGCTAAAGTATTTGTGGAAGAAGCAGTAAGAGCTGGAGCAACATTAACAAATCAAGCTAAGGTTACCAAAATACTTGTGGAGAATAAAGAAGCAATTGGTGTTGAGTATAAGATTAAATCCAACGTATTCAAGGCATATGGTGCAAAAATTGTGCTAGCTGCAGGTTCAATAGCTTCCCCCAAAATTTTAAGAGATAGTGGTATTCAGGATGTTGTTAATCGAGGCTTTTATTGTAAGCCAGGCTTTTTAATGTTCGGAATTGTGCCTGGATTAAAAGGAAGAGAAAGCTTTGTAGGAAGTATGGGTGCTGAGTTTGAGGATGGTGCAGAGTTGGGAGATACAAATATGTCTAGTACCTTATTCAAGATGTTGATGTTGCAAAATTTCAAATTGTTGAATCTCAATGGTCATGCTAAAACGATCTGCATGGGTGTGATGTTACATGATAGTATGAGTGGTGAACTTAAAGAAAATGGGACCTTTAATAAGAGATTGACAGATGATGAAATTAAGAAGTTTAAAAAGGGTGAAGAGGCTGCAAAGAGAATATTAAAGAATGCTGGAGCAAAAAGCATTTTTAAAGGAGGGATCAGTGCAAGTGCTCCTGGTGGGGTTATAAGAATCAATGAACATGTGGACTCTACGCTTCAAACAAAATTTAGAAACCTATATGTTTGCGATGCTTCCTTGCTTTCAGAGGATATGAAAGTAACTCCTACACTTACTCTTGTTTGTTTATCAAAGTATCTAGCTAAGCATTTATTCTCCTCAATTAAAGGTGAAAAGTCACCAAGAGAAATAGTTGAAAAAGAATTCAATCAATAAGCGGTAGCTTACAAATGTTAGAGCATTCAGTGCTTTTGATAGTTAATCATTATTTCAAGAGTTAGGAAGATAAAAACTAGTACCATGACAGAAAATAAACCGAAGAGATTTAAAAAGGTATTAAGGATCTCATCTATAGTAATATTAAGTATCACCTTCATTTCAATCATAGCACATTTTGTTTGGTTGAACACCGGCTCCAATCAATGGAAGCTGGTGAAGGAAGAGGATGGTATTAAAATTTGGAGTATGAAGACTCCCGGGAACTGCCTGTTAAAGTGTAGAGCAAATTTCCGTGTTCAATGTACAATGGCTGGTTTAGTTAAGATAATTGAAGATACTAAGTCATGGTCGGATATTGGTATGGATAGTTCAAAAATAACAGTGCTGGACCCAATAACTGCTCCGGGCTATTACAGTGCTTTTGTAGGTTTCAAACAAGATATGCCATTCCCTTTTGCAGATAGAGAGATTTTTACTTTTATGCAACGCTTTCAAAATTCACAAAGCAAAAAGGTAGAAGTAAATGTAATGGCAGCTCCGAATAAGATCCCTCCAAGTGAAGGCTATATACGTATTGAGCACATGCATAACAATTATTCGTTTACTCCATTAGCAAACGGGGAGATCGAAGTTGATTTCAAAAATGAATTTGATCTCGGAGGGTCCGTACCTTACGTTCTCAAAAATATTGGAGCAGCACCTATGCTTTATCAGATGATGGCAGACTTGAAAAGAATAATGAAAATGGAGAAGTATAAAAATGCTAAGGTGGCGTATATAAAAGAATTTGATGAATAGATAATTCTTAGTTCTTGTTATTTTTTTCACTAACTATTTTCAGCGTATCCGGTGGTTATTAATAAAACCATTCAAGAACCTCTTTGAATCCTTCTGAAAACATCTTGATAAGCATATACAAGCTGCTATTCGGGGCAAAAACTTAAATGCATTTTGATAAAAAATTTCTCGAGCGAAACTTTCAATATGACTTGTTTCAATTGATCAGCATATATGAATATCAACTGTAATTCTTTACAAAAGTTTAAAATCTTTCAATAAAAAATATTTTTAAAATGGAAACAATTAATAAGAATTTGTTTGAATTAACTCACTGTGGTGACAGCATGGTTGATGCTTTGTTTTCAGATCGTCCAGAAGACGTTAAGGAATACAAAAAGGGTAGAATCACATTTCGTAAGTCTGAAGAAGGTATTTATGGGACACTGCAACCACAAATAATTCCTGAGACAGATGGAAGTCCTAATGGGCACCAACTTGAGATAATAACGTTTTCACTGTACAAAGAAATGTTTGATTTCCTTTCTCTTTATCCTGGATTCCAGTTTGTGAGAATCTGGAATTATGTGCCATTGATTGTACAGAATATGGATCAATCGGCTCCTGATATTGAAGTCTACAGATGCTTTAATGCTGGTAGGTATAAAGCATTTCAAGAACGATATGGTGAAGATATGGAGGATTGGCAAATCCCTGCTGCATCAGCTGTTGGAGCACTCGATAATTTTCTTTCTATTGAATTTTTCGCTTCTGATGCACCTAGTTTATTTTTTGAAAATAAACTTCAGATTCCTGCCTATCAGTATTCACTGAAGTATGGGAAACTTCCTCCTGTATTCTCCAGAGGAAGTGTATGTGAGTTGAAAAATGAAACATTGCTTTTCATCTCTGGAACTGCCAGCGTTGTTAATGAAGATACTGCCTTTGCTGATAATATTGTTGCTCAGATTAAGCAAACATTTAAAAACATTCACATGCTTATCAATGGCTCAAATCTTAAAGGCTATGGATTAGATTATGAATTCGGATTTGATGATCTGATTTTCTTAAGGGTTTACTATAAGTATGAAAAAGACAAAGCACTTATTGAATCTGAGGTTAACAAAGTAGCACCAGATACTTGCAGGATATCTTATGTAAATACTGATATATGCAGAAAAGAACTAGTTCTGGAGATTGAAGGAATTTGTAGCAAAAAAACAAAGTAAAATACCCGGTAATATAAACATCAAAAAGAGGAGTTGTCCATGAAAAGAGGTGAGCTGAAAAATATTCTTGATATTCCTACCGAATCATTTTTAGAACTCTGCGAAAATCATTTCCCAGAAAAGAAACTATTCATTTTTGAAAAAGGGAATGTTGCTGCTGATTTCCTTACTGGTAAAATGTTGGCTCATAAGGCGACAATCCTTGGGAATATTTTACAAATGAAATTAGCTTCGCAAGAGAAGGCACTTGTTATTATGCCTCAAGGACTGGAATATATTTATTCCTTGCTGGCATGCTTTTATGCAAATGTGGTGGCAGTACCTATTCCTGTTTCTGATGTTTTAAGAGCGGATGAGGTAATCGATAAGGTCACTTCTATTCTGAAAGACTCTCAGGCTAAATGCATTATTACCGATGCCAATTCTCAGGAATTTCTAAAAGGTCAAGCTGAGTTCAATTCAATTGAAATATTGAATGCTCATGATCTGGCCCCAATTGATGCGGCTGATTGTCAAGAGAGGTCTCAGCTACCCAGTGATACAGCGATTTTACTTTATACTTCCGGATCTACTTCCAAGCCTAAAGGAGTGATGATAAGCCACTACAACTTAAAGGTCCGAGCTTTGGTCTCTGCCAATCAATGGCAAATGAATCATGAAAGTTGCATAGTAACATGGCTGCCACAATACCATAGCTTTGCACAGGATTTGAATATCTTCTCTCCACTGCTAAAAGGCGCAACAAGTGTTATTCAAACCCCAGGCAATTTTGTCAAGAATCCACAGGATTGGTTAATGGCAATTAGTCGCTATAAAGCTTCACACACAGGAGCTCCAAACTTTGCCTTTGATTATTGCTGTAATTCAATTGATGGTAACACTCTTAAAGGTATTTCATTGGAATCACTGCAATTTATTCTAAGCGGTGGAGAACCGATTCACACACAATCTTGCGAAAATTTTTATAATAAGTTCCAATCGCTTGGACTTAAGAAGAATGTTTTCGCACCAATATATGGCTTATCCGAAATGGGTACAGTTGTGACAAAGACACCTGGAAAGCCAATGCAGATCATTTCTTTAGATGCCGCCAGTCTTCAGCATGGAAGGGTTAAAATTTCAGATTTTAAGGATAAAGCAAAATCATTTACAAGTTGTGGTGAGATTGGTACAGAGGTCGAAATACAAATTGTACATCCAGAAAATCATATACCTTGTTCAATAGAAGAAGTTGGTGAGATTTGGATTAAATCTCCAGCTATCGGACAAGGGTATTTTAATAGAAAGAAAGAAACGGAAGATACATTTGGCGCAAGTCTGAAGGGCAATCCCAATGAAAAATTTTTACGAACCGGAGACTTAGGATTTATTAAAAATAGGCAGCTTTATATTGTTGGTCGGGAAAAAGAGGTCATCATTATTCATGGAAAGAATTATCATCCTGTTGATATTGAATGGACAATTAAAATTAACCTTCCATATCTAATTTTGCCTATCGCTGTCTTCTCTTGTGAAATAGATCAGGAAGAACGTGTAATTGTAGTTCAAGAAATTGAAAGCGAGCAAAGTGAAGCAGATTATAAAAGAATTGCAAAAGAGATCTTGAGTGCCGTTTCACACTCCCATCAGTTGAAGGTTTACGATATTGCCCTGTTGCGGAAAGGTGGCATTCCCCGCACAGGCAGTGGAAAAATTCGAAGAAAAGAATGCTGCAACGACTATGTCAATCAGCATCTTGATCTTCTTTACAAGTACAGGAAACAAAATGCAGAAACATCAATAGGAGCTCAGGAGAAAGCTTCACCTGCTAATAAGGACTTTCTGGAAACATTGAAGAAAGAGGTCTTTGCAAAAGTACTTCACAATGATATTGATAGATTGGATGAAGCTAAGTCATTTAATGAACTCGGGCTGAACTCCATTCAATACATTCAGGTGGCAAAACGGATTGAGGAGTTTTTTAATATTGAGTTCAATCCTGTTATGTTATATGAATATAAAGATTTTACTGCTTTAAGTGACTACATATTCATTCAAAAAAGAGATTTGCAGGATCCCTATACACCTCAAATTAATACAGAAGAAAACACTGAAAACGATCCTTTAAATAATGGTGATAATGAAATTGCCATAATTGGTATAAGTTGTCATTTCCCCGGAGATGCAACTGATGTAGATTCTTTTTGGAATAACTTAATGCAACAAAAGGATTGCATTAGCCCAATTTCAAATAGACCGAGTATCATTAAGGATTATGAAAAATCCCGAGGGAATGGAGAAAATTCATTGCCTAAATGGGGTGGATTTATAAAGGATGTAGATGCATTTGATGCTCCGTTTTTCCATATTTCTACATTGGAAGCTGAAAGTATGGATCCTCAGCAAAGAAAAGTACTGGAGCTTACCTGGAGCGTTATTGAAGATGGAGGATATAATCCTCGTCAAATGTCTGATAAGCAAATAGGTTTGTTTGTCGGCGTTCATACCAATGATTATGCTGAGTTGGTTTCCCGTCAACCTGGACTTATGGAGACTTATGGGGCTTTTCTTGATTCAGGGCTTCATATAAGCATGATCGCAAATCGTGTCTCTCGTCTGTTAGATTTCCATGGTCCAAGTGAAGTAATTAATACAGCTTGTTCAAGTTCTCTAGTAGCCGTGCATCACGCAGTAGAAGCTATATCAAAAGGAGAATGCAATTTAGCTATAGCAGGAGGAGTTAATCTACTTCTTGCTTCACGAGTTTATTGTGCTACAAATAAAGGCGGCATGTTATCTGATGATGGTCGCTGCAAGACTTTTGATCAGAGTGCTAATGGATTTGTTCGGGCAGAAGGTTATGGAGCAATACTGTTGAAGCCAGTCAGTCAGGCAAAGGCTGACGGGGATACAATTTATGGTGTAATCAAAGCTGCTGAAATTAATCATGATGGACAATCCAACTCTTTGCGCGCTCCGAATCTTGCAGCTCAAAAACAACTTATTAAAACTGCTTACAAGAAGTCAAATATACCAACCTGGAGTGTGGGTTATATTGAAACCCATGGAACAGGCACTGCATTAGGCGATCCGATCGAAATACAAGCCCTTAAGGATGCCTTTCAGGAATTGGGAGATAAGGAAAGTGGGGAATATTGTGCTCTTGGATCTGTTAAAACAAACATTGGGCATTGCGAATCGGCAGCAGGAATAGCAGGACTAATCAAAGTATTGTTATCCATCAGACATAAAACGATTCCAGGAGTACTTCATTTTAAACAACTCAATCCATATATAACATTACAAAACAGTCCGTTTTATGTTGCTGATAAGCATTATGAGTGGAATCGATTTAAAAATTCAGACGGTGCAGAATTGCCATTAAGAGCAGGGGTCAGCTCATTTGGCTTTGGAGGATCGAATGCGCATGTGATTATTGAGGAGTATATATCTGAGAAAACAGATGCGGCAATACTTCCAATAAATACAAATGAGCCTGTTATGATCGTATTATCTGCCAGGAATAATGAACGTTTGAAAGATCAGGCCCAAAGCTTATTGAATTGGCTGGGTAAGCAGGAAACAAGTGGTGATTTAATAAATGTCGCATATACCTTACAGACAGGTAGAGAAGCGATGGATGAACGATTAGGGATTGTAGCTCAATCAGTTCAGGAGCTTAAAGAGAAACTGCTGGAATTTATTGAAGGGAAAGAAGAAATAAAAAACCTATATCGTGGACAGGTAGCTCGTGGAAAAAATGCACTGGCTGAATTTGTGGTGGATGAGGATATAGCTGACGCTATAGAATCTTGGGTTGAGAAGAAAAAATATGGAAAGCTTTTGGACTTATGGGTGAAGGGTTTTGTTTTTGACTGGAGCAAGCTATATAGTAATGTAAATCCTCGTCGTATATCATTACCAACTTATCCATTTGCCAAAGTACGTTATTGGATAACAGAATCAAATATTCAAGAGGCTTCTTATGAAGATAAAGTAACCAGGCTTCATCCGTTAGTACATGCCAATACTTCTAGCTTAGCCGAACAGTGCTTTAGTTCAGTATTCAGCGGGGATGAATTTTTCCTTAAAGACCATAAATTAAAAATTGATGGTCAGCCCGAACAGAAAGTCTTGCCGGGAGTGGCTTATCTTGAAATGGCGCGGGTTGCGATAGAGCAATCTATGCCAAGACAATCTGAATCAACTATTATAGAGTTACGAAATACAGTATGGATACAACCTGTTATAGTGACAGCGAATAGTCAGGTCAAAATAGCCTTGTATCCAAATGTTTCTGATAATGGCTTAAGTGAAGAGATAGAATATGAAATTTATACTCAGGATGATGAGCAAAGAATAGTTCATTGTCAAGGTCAAGCTGTATTTGTGAATAGACCAGCGATAACTGAAATAAACATAGAACTTCTCAAAGGCAAGATTGGATATGATTCATTAGATGTCTCCAGGTTGTATGCGGCCTTTACCCAAATGGGTATTCTCTATGGGCCATCTCATCGGGGAATAATATCTGTTAACAAAGGAGACAATCAAGTACTTGCCCTGCTTCGTTTACCGAGTGTAGTAGAAGCAACTCAAAAAAGTTATCTGCTGCATCCAAGTTTAATGGATAGTGCATTACAAGTTTCTGTTTGCTTAGCAGAAGATCTTAATAAATTGGGTAATAATCCCCCAATGCCATTCGCATTAGAATCTATACAGATCATGTCAGCATGTCCGGCAGAAGTATTAGTTTGGGTGCGATATGCGTCAGACAGCAAGCCTGAAGATTCTGTTCGTAAATACGATGTTGACCTTTGTGATCTGAATGGAAAAGTATGCGTCAGGATGAATGGATTTTCCACACGAATTGCAGAAAGCGGGCTTGGAGGTGTTAACAAGAAACCTTTGGTTCAGCAGCAAATGGTGATAAAAGATGGTTTACAGCATTTAATACCGGTTTGGAATCCATTGTTTATTGAGGCACTTACAAAGACTATTCTTCCTGAATCTTTAGAAATACTTCTGCTAGGAGGAAATGAAGGACAGCTGAGCTGGGTGAAGAAATCCTATCCAAAAGCTCGCCTTGTGCAATTGTCTACAGGGGCATCTATTGAAATGATTAAAGCAAAACTAAAGGGAATATCTTTTGACCATTTACTTTGGATTGCACCAGATGTTACTCCTGGAAATGATCAAATTAATGAGGCTGATGTAAATATAATAGATAAGCAAGAAGATGGTGTATTAGCAGTATTCAGAATTATAAAAGCCTTATTACAGCTAGGATATGCAGAAAAGGAGCTTTATTGGACAATCATTACTGGTAAAACGCAGAAAGTCAGAGATGATGATGCAATTAGACCTACTCATGCAGGGATATTTGGACTAGTGGGCAGTTTGGCGAAAGAGTATCTCCATTGGAATATACGGTTGCTTGATTTGAAATCACTTCAAGCTGTGTCTTCTGAAGAATGTCTGTCACTACCTTGGGATAAAGAAGGAAATGGTTTTGCACACAGAAATGGGGAATGGTTTACACAGGAGTTAGCGCATTCGGGAACTGTTCCGCTAGTAAATTCTGCATACAAGCAAAGAGGTATATATGTTGTTATTGGAGGTGCAGGTGGAGTAGGAGAAGTATGGAGCAAGTTTATGATCGAACGATACCAGGCTAGAATTATCTGGATTGGAAGGCAAGAATATAATTCTTCAATAGAAGATAAAATCAGGTCATTAAGCTTGTTGGGCGATGCGCCTCTTTATGTATCTGCTGATGCCACAAAGTTTGAAGCATTAGAGGAGGCATTGGAAATGATCCTTAAAGTTCATCCAAAGATTGATGGAGTTGTCCATTCTGCAATTGTGCTGCAAGATCAGAGCATCACCCAGATGGATGAGTCCAGATTCAGATCCAGTCTATCAGCCAAAGTTGACATAAGTGTAAACATGGAAAAGGTGTTTGGTCGTCAGGATCTCGACTTTATGGTTTTCTTTTCTTCTCTGATGTCCTTTAATAAATCTGCTGGCCAATCCAATTATGCTGCAGGCTGCACATTCAAGGACAGTTATGCACTTCACATGCAACATACTCATGCCTATCCGATAAAAATTGTGAACTGGGGATATTGGGGGATGACAGGTATAGTTACGGATGAGACCTATAGGAAGCGAATGATTCAAAAGGGAATTGGATCAATTGAATCTGAGGAAGGTATGGAAGCCTTGCAAAATATGGTTGGTTCTGAAGTGAGTCAGATGGTATTACATAAAACCCTCGACACACAGGCCCTTGAAGATCTCAAAGTTTCGGAATCAGTAATCTACTATACTACATCAACAACTCTTGACTTATCAGAAGCTAGAGTGATTATAGATAAACCATCCATAAATTCTAATGGCCTGAAGTCAGGGATGTTTACAGCAGAAATGGAAGCTTTGATATCAGAAATTTTGATATCTAGTTTGGTTTCGCTGGGACTATTCAAAGGTGGAATTTCTAAAATAAGTGAGTTACCTTCAGAAAAGCGGCCTGCTCCTTTTTATGATAAATGGCTGGTGTCCACCATAGATCATTTACAACAATTAGGCTTATTAAATGCGAATTTGACTGTTAATAAAATCAAAAAGCTTGAGGAGGTTTGGGTGGAGTGGGAAAGCAAAAAATCTGGATGGATTGCTAATCCAGATCTTAAGGCTCATATAGTCTTATTGGAAGCATGCCTAAAAGCACTACCAAATATCTTGAGTGGCAAACAACCTGCGACAGACGTTATGTTCCCGAATTCTTCCATGGAATTGGTAGAAGGGATTTACAAGAAGAACATAGTTGCAGATTATTACAATCAGGTGCTGGCAGAAACACTGAGGGCATGCATTAAACAAAAGTACCAAGTAGACAAAGGGAGCAAATTCCGTATTCTTGAAATCGGGGCTGGTACAGGAGGTACAACAGCAAGATTATTACCAATGTTAAAAGAGTTTGGTGATTTTGTTGAAGAGTATTGTTACACGGATCTATCAAAGGCTTTTTTACTTCATGCGGAAGAACATTATCAACCTCAGTTTCCAGCCTTGACTACTGCATTATTTGATATTTCCAAACCTTTATCACAACAGTCGCAAACAATTCAAGCGGATCATTATGATTTGGTAATTGCTACCAATGTGTTGCATGCAACAAATAATATCAGAAAGACTTTGCGAAATGCAAAGGCAGTATTAAAAAATCATGGTGTTATTTTGCTTAATGAAATAAGCACATGGTCGCTGTTTACCCACCTTACCTTTGGATTGCTTGACGGATGGTGGTTGTATGAGGATGCAGCATTACGCTTGCCAGGTAGCCCTGCGTTGACATCAGAGAAATGGCTGGAAGTTTTGTATGGAGAAGGATTTAAATCAACATTCTTTCCAGCTGCGGATGTTCATGGATTTGGTCAGCAGATCATAGCTGCAACCAGCGATGGTGTGGTAAGACAACAGATCAATATTCAACAACCAAAACCTGTAATTATTCATAATAAACCTACCTTAGCTAACATAACAGAGGTAGTAAAAATAAAGAAAGATTCTGGCAGCCATTCTGAATCATTGAGAGATAAGTGTATTCCTTATTTTCAAAAGTTGGTTGCGGAGACTTTGAGAATGAGTCCTGGACAGATAAAACCATATCAGCCACTCTCGGAATATGGCCTCGATTCCATTTTGGTTGTTCAGCTTACTAATAAACTTCGGAAAATATTCCCTGATATTACGAGCACTTTGTTTTTTGAAGTGCAGACTGTCGATGGGTTAGTAGATTATTTTATAGAAAACAAAAAAGATATATTACTTGAAATAACTTCCAGTGCAATTAATACTGTTGAATCTCTGAAGGTATCAAAACCTGCTGGGGAGATTAATGTGCAAGAACACAAGGTTGTTGTAGAAGCAAAATCAACACAGGTATTGAGGAGAGGTCGTCAGCATTCTTTCCCGATGGCTCAGACTACAAAATTCACGCCATCGATTTTTGATGTTGCAATTGTAGGTGTAAGCGGAAGATATCCTCAATCAAAGAACCTGAATGAATTCTGGTTGAATTTATCGAAGGGATTAAACTGTATTTCTGAAATCCCTAAAGACCGTTGGAATTGGGAAGATTATTTTGATCCGGAGAAAGGAAAGCCTGGGAAAATTTATACTAAGTGGGGTGGCTTCATAAATGACATAGACAAATTTGACCCATTGTTTTTTAAAATTTCTCCCAAAGAGGCGAAACGTATGGATCCTCAGGAAAGATTATTCCTGGAAGCCGCTTACCATGCAATAGAAGATGCTGGTTATACTCCTGAGAATTTAGGTGATATTGAGAAAATCGGTGTATTTGCAGGTGTCATGAATGCAAGGTATACAGCTCAACCTTTTCATTATTCTATCGCCAACAGAGTATCATATATTTTAAATTTCCAAGGTCCTTCTTTAGCAGTAGATACCGCATGCTCAGCCTCCCTAACAGCTATTCACATGGCCTTGGAAAGCATGTATAGTGGTTTGACCACTTGTGCAATTGCAGGAGGTGTCAATCTGATTATAGATCCAGTGCATTATACAGGTCTGTCAGAAATGACCATGTTATCGACAAGCAATCAATGCAAAGCATTTGGTGATCAGGCTGATGGGTTTGTCGACTCTGAAGGTGTTGGGGTTGTTATTCTAAAACCTTTACATCAGGCAGAAAAGGATGGAGATCATATATATGGAGTCATAAAAGGAAGTGCTATCAATGCAGGTGGAAGGACAAACGGATATACAGTTCCGAATCCTAAAGCTCAGGCTGCAGTGGTCTCCAAAGCTTTGGAACGCTCCAACATGGTTGCAGAAGAGATTAGTTACATTGAAGCACATGGGACAGGCACAGCGCTGGGAGATCCTATCGAGATTTCCAGCTTAACCCGTAGTTTTAAAGAGACCACAAATAAAAATCAGTTTTGTTCTATAGGATCTGTAAAATCAAACATTGGTCATGGTGAATCAGCTGCAGGTATTGCCGGATTAACCAAGGTATTACTTCAGTTTAAGTATCAGGAACTAGTTCCTTCACTTCATTCCAATGTCCCTAATCCGGAGATTGATTTCAGTCAGACTCCGTTTAAAGTGCAGAAGAGTTTGGAGAAATGGCAGCGCCCATTACAAAATAAAAACGGAATTATCAAGGAGATACCACGTACTGCTGGAATTTCATCATTCGGAGCAGGTGGAGCAAATGCTCACCTAATAGTTCAGGAGTATATCTCATCAAAAGGAACAAGTCATTCTAATGTTTCCAATGAAAAGAATGATAAGGTCTTCATTCCTCTGTCTGCGAGGACATCAGAACAATTAAAGCAAAAGGCTTATGATTTAGCAGAGTATATTCGTGATTCTAAAAAGAACCTTCAATTAGACTCAGTGGCATATACTTTACAAATTGGAAGGGTTGATATGGATGAGAGGGTTGGATTTATGGTCTCCACTGCAGATGAATTGTTGATCAAACTTCAGGCATATCTAAATGGCGAACAGGATATTGAAAATATGTATCATGGACAAGTTAAAGGTAACAAAGATACTTTGTCCTTATTTAGCACTGATTCTGATCTAAGAGATGCAATTGATAAATGGATAGCAGGTGGAAAGTATTCAAAATTATTTGATCTATGGGTTAAAGGATTGAATCTGGATTGGAGTAAGTTTTACGGAGAAAGCAAGCCGGAGCGTATCAGTCTTCCTACCTATCCGTTTGCAAGAGAACGTTACTGGATTGATACGGAAGATACACTGCAACAGGTTACCAAGGCTGTTGCATCTGCCGTTATTCATCCTTTGTTACAGGTGAATACTTCAGATTTATTGCAGCAAAGCTACCGCTCAACTTTTAATGGTAAAGAATTTTTCTTTGAGGATTGTAAAGCAAACACTGCTGAATGTGCAGCTCAAAAAAATCTTTTGCCCTCAGTATATTTGGAAATGGCGAGGGTGGCAATAGAAAAAGCAATGCCTCATGGATTGGAATCAAGGACTATGGAACTGCATAATATAGCTTGGGGAGAACCATTTGTTGCTGCAGATAACAAAGAAGTTACTATAACATTGTTTGCAAAAGAGATGCATCAGGTTGACTTTGAAATTTACAGTCATGATAATAAAGAAGAAATCATCCACTGTCAGGGCCAAGCTATTATCCTTGCAAAGCAGACAGCACATATCCTTGGTGTAAAGCAAAGAACTAACGGATCTTCGACAATGATTCAGTTGCCTAACAGATTGGAAAATAATCTTAGCGAATATGTTTTGCATCCAATCCTGATGAATAGTGCCTTAAAAGAAGCAAATGATTTCATAAGAAGTTCTTCTAAAAATATTAATCAGACATCATGCCTTTTTGCTTTAGATTCACTTTACATACTAGGCAATTGTGATAAAGAAATGTTTGTTTGCGTCGGATATTCTCAAGACAATGCTACTGATGATACAATGATCAAACTTGATATTGACCTTTGTGATCAACAAGGTGATATATGTGTAGCTATGCGAGGCCTCACATACCAAAGAGACTTACTTAATGGATTAGAAAATGTTCAGAAGCAGATAATGTCATCATTGAATCTTCCAACTCCTAAATCAATTCAGCTAGCGTCAAAGGAAATCTCTTTCAATATTCAACAAGAAAAATTGAACAAGCAGGTACAATTAAATGAACTAGCCAGTAATTTATTAGTTGCTTTGAACGAATTAGCACCAAAGGAAATTGAGCCTGCTTCCGCAAGCAAAGCGTCAGTTACTCTTTCAGATATTTTTTAGAAAATGCTCCATGCAGGAATGCAAATAGTTTAGCTTTTGAAACTTCTTTACGAGAAAGAATATGACTTTTGAACCATCAAACCAAGATAGCAATGTAAATACACCACCTTTAGTCGACTTATCTGATTTAGGAGATGGCGTATATTCAATTAGAATAAAAGCCCCTAATAACAATACACTTTCGCGGGATTTAATAGAGCAGTTGAAAGAGCTGATTGGTTCAGTGCAAAATAAACCATCGGTTAAAGCACTAATCCTTAATGGTACGCCTGCTGGCTTTTTGACAGGTGATAGAAGAGCATATAATCTTGCCATTGAGCACAAATTATTTCAATCGATTGTGTCAATTCCATTTCCAGTTATAGCAGCAATGCAAGGGGATGCGACAGGTACAGGTTTTCTGTTTGGAGCGTTGTGTGACTTTATGATCTGCAGTACAAATGGAAACTACTATTATACAAGTTGGCAAGACGGAATATTTCCAACATTAACAGAATATCAACTATTTGAGGAACGTTTCGGAAAGCTCTTAGCGGCAGATTTTTTATATGCCTCGGAATTTTCAAAAGGGAACCAACTCAAAGGAAAAGGATGGGCATGTCCAATTCTCCCGTCTGATCAGGTTGAGGCTTATGCTCAGCAATTGGCTGCAAATCTCGCTACAAAATCTGAAGAGTCTCTTCGTCTGTTGAAGCAACATTTGTCAAGATTCATTGTCAAGAAGACTGAGGGATTGACTCTTGTTGATCCATTAGTC
Source organism: Sporocytophaga myxococcoides DSM 11118 (assembly GCF_000426725.1). Taxonomy (NCBI): domain Bacteria; kingdom Pseudomonadati; phylum Bacteroidota; class Cytophagia; order Cytophagales; family Cytophagaceae; genus Sporocytophaga; species Sporocytophaga myxococcoides. Next base: position 255,707 of record NZ_KE384560.1, read on the forward strand.
AATAATAGTAAACAAAAGATGGCTCAGGAGAAGATTACCTCTCCTGCTAAATATATAGAATTGGAGTACCATGGAAATGTTTTGGTCATAACAATGTGCGCTGAAGGAAAAGAATATGGCGTTAAAGCATTAGTTGCAGATTTAAGGAATATATTTAATCAGGTTAATAAGACTTCGCATTATAAATCTATTGTTCTTACTAGTGGGCATACTGATTTTATACCAGGAACAGGATCGGAGGTTGCAGTTAATGAAGTTCTGGACTTACAAAATCTTATTTTGGAAAGCTCAATTCCAATCATTGCAATCTTGAATTCAAATGCAAATGGTGTTGCATGGTTTGTAAGTTTGTTTTGTGATGCCTGCATTTATAACACAAATGCTAATTACTCTGCCAAAGGAATCTTTCAGAACGCAGAGCTTTCCAAGCAAGCAGGAATTATCTTTTCAAAGCATTTTGGTAATTATTCTGGAAAAGAAATATTAATAACTGCTAAAGATTATTCTGGCTTAGAACTACAGAAGATTGCTGGAGTTACCAGGGCTTCCAATAATGACGATACCTTAAATGCGGCTTTGCAACTTGGAGAATATTGGAGTAAGTATCCATTGGAAACCTTGACGAGGTGGAAAAAGGAGAATGCAATTGATATTCGGGAGAAGATTAAAAAGCTACCTGCATGGTCTGAACCTAAAGAGGTGGACAGTGAATTGCTTCCAGCTTCACCTTCTATAATATCTCTTAAGTCAAAGGTTATAACTGCAACAGCTCATCCTGAAGGTATACTTGTTGTGAAAATGGAAGATCGTGAAGCGAAGAATATGTTTTCCGGAGCTTTCATAGAAGGGATGAACGAAGTGTTTGAACATTTAGAAAAATCCACAACCTATAAAGCCGTCGTTCTCATTGGCTATGATAATTATTTTGCTTCGGGGGGAACAAAGGAAAATTTACTTGATATTCATGAAGGAAAATCAAAATTTACCGATAATAGAATTTTTCAAATTGCATTGACATGCAGGATACCTGTAATTGCAGCTATGCAAGGCCATGGTATTGGAGGGGGGTGGAATCTTGGAATGTTTGCTGATTTGGTTCTCTTTAGTGAGGAAAGCAAATATTTTAGTCCGTATATGAATTACGGATTTACTCCGGGAGCAGGTGCTACTTTTATTTATCCTGAGAAAATCGGATATGATCTGACAAGAGAAACTTTGCTCACTGCTCAAGAATATTCTGGCAAAGAGTTAAAGGAAAGAGGCCTTGTAATGCCTGTAGTAATGAGAGAGCAGGTATATCAGGCGAGTATGGACATAGCAAGAAATATCGCAACTAGATCCAGAAGCAGCTTAATAGCATTGAAGCAACAGTTAAACAATCATCTTTTTGCTCCACTTGAGGAAACTTATAAACTTGAACTCTCGATGCATCAGAAAACCTTTGTTGGACATGTTGATACATTAAAGCAGATTGAAGAGAATTTTATTCAAGAACAGGCTTCTCAGAATTCTCCGATTAGTGTTGCTGAAAAGACTATACCGCAAGAAATAACTATCTTATCTTTAAATGCAAACACTGCTAATCTTCATGAGGTTAGGGCTAGCATTAAAAATATCCTTGCTAATGAATTGCACATGCAAGAGCATGATATTGACGATAATACTCAGTTTGTTGACCTTGGGTTGGATTCTATCACAGGAGTTACTTTCATTCGTAAAATCAATGAAAAATATAAAACAAGGATAGATGCAATTAAAGTTTATAGCTATCCGACTTTATCAAAATTAAGTCGCTTTGTAAAAGATGAGATAGCTAAAGTGGGTGCATTACCCGATAATCCTGAAGTTCATTCAACTGCTACTAAGGCCACTCAGACTAAACCACAAGTCTTCCTAGCAACTGATGGGCCCTCAACTTCAGCTAAGTTGACCGAAATTACCTCAACTGTTAAAAGACTGCTGGCGGAAGAATTGCATATGCAAGAGCATGGAATTGACGAAAATATGCAATTCGTTGATCTGGGTCTTGACTCTATTACAGGAGTGACTTTAGTACGCAAGATCAATGATAGATTTAAAACGAAGATAGATGCGATTAAAGTCTATAGCTATCCAACGCTGACTAAGCTATGTCGCTTTGTAAAGGAGGAGGTTGAAAAGAAAGGGGCATTGCCTGGAAAGACGGAGCAAACAGTGTCAGGTCCTAATGCTCAGAACTCCCGCAATCAACAGAAGGTTAAGTTAGTTAATGATGACATATCTCCAAGACAGGATAATTTACCTGAAGTTACAGCAAGTATAAAAAGGCTTTTGTCTGGAGAGTTGCACATGCAAGAGCATGAAATAGATGAGAATGTTCAGTTTGTTGATCTTGGTCTGGACTCTATTACAGGAGTTACCTTCATTCGCAAGATCAATGAAAAGTATAAAACGAAGATAGATGCAATTAAGGTTTATAGCTATCCAACCATCTCGAAACTTGGTCGATTTGTAAAAGAGGAAGCTGAACGCATAGGTACACTGTCTAATGAGCCTATCATTAGCAAAACGACTACACCAGTTAATATTTCCCCAATTGAGAAGAATATAGAGGCTCCAAAAGTTGCAACAAGAAAGCTTGTTTCCTGGAGAAGCAATAAGCCTGCATTAAGAATTAAAGCTGAAGGAACACGTCAGTCAAATCAATTGCAGCCAATAGCGGTGATTGGGATGGCGGGTCAATTTCCTATGGCAAACAATCTCGATGAGTTTTGGCAGAATATTTCTCAGGGTAGAAACTGTATCAGTGAAATTTCTCCAAAACGCTGGGATATTGATAACTATTATCAAAAGGGTGAAGCTAAGCCCGGGAAAACAAACAGTAAATGGACTGGAGCCCTGGAAGAGTATGATCTGTTTGATCCATTGTTTTTTAATATATCTCCAACAGAAGCGGAGAGTATGGATCCTCAGCAGCGTGTTTTTTTACAAACTTGCTGGCATACGATAGAAAATGCTGGATATAATCCTCAGAAGCTTTCAGGCTCAAAATGCGGAGTATTTGTGGGCTGTGGCCAGGGAGACTATCGCTTGTTGTCAAAAGACCTGCCAATCAGCGCTATGGGTTTTACAGGTAGTGATACTTCTATTTTAGCTGGAAGAGTCTCTTACTTTTTAAACTTACAAGGTCCGAGTTTATCCCTCGAAACTGCTTGCTCTTCTTCATTGGTTGCCATTGCCAATGCCTGTGATAGCTTGACTTCAGGAAATAGCGATCTTGCTCTTGCAGGAGGTGTTTATATCATGACAGGACCTGAGGTGCATATAAAATGCGCTCAAATGGGAATGTTATCGCAGGATGGAAAGTGTCATACATTTGATCAAAGTGCAAATGGATTTGTTCCAGGGGAAGGCGTAGGAGTGGTAATGTTAAAAAGACTTGCAGATGCTGAAAGGGATCAGGATATGATCCTGGGTGTCATTCAAGGTTGGGGTGTTAATCAGGATGGTAAAACTAATGGTATCACAGCGCCTAACTCAGAATCACAAACCCGTCTTGAGCAAGAAGTATATGATAAATTTCAGATTGATCCTGAACAAATACAATTGATAGAGGCGCATGGTACAGGTACCAAATTAGGAGACCCTATTGAGGTGGATGCTTTAAAGCAGGCCTTTAATAAATACACCCAGAAAAAAGAATACTGTGCTTTAGGCTCAGTGAAAAGTAACATTGGTCATTGTTTAACCGCAGCAGGAGTAGCAAGCTTTATTAAAGTAATTCAGTCATTGAATCATAAGAAACTTCCTCCAACAATTAATTATAATAATTTGAATGAGCATATTTCTTTAAGTGATAGCCCTTTTTATGTCAATGACAGGTTGCTCGATTGGAAGGTTGGAAATGCGGAGAAGCGTCAGGCTGCAATAAGTGCCTTCGGTTTTAGCGGAACAAATGCTCATATAGTGTTAGCGGAATATTTGTCTCCAGTAGGGAATTCATCTATTTCAGTTAGATCTCAGAATGGAAATGTTATTATCCCTTTGTCGGCGAGAAATGAAGAACAACTAAAGAAAAAGGCTATTGATCTCTTGGAATTTATTCAAAAAGAGCAGTCACTTGATCTGAACAGTTTAGCTTATACTTTGCAGGTTGGAAGAGAAGAGATGGATGAGCGTTTAGGTTATATTGTAGGTTCCTTATCTGAGCTAGCTCAAAAACTCAAAGCATATATTTATAATGAAAAAAATATAGCGGGTGCTTATTTAGGAAAAGTTACTGGAAATAAGTCTGGTTTAAAAGCCATCATTCAGGATGAATCAACGAAGGAAGTCATTGTTGAAAAGTATATCGCTCAAAAGAACTTACCAGATTTACTGAACTTATGGACTAAAGGTTTGGAGTTTGATTGGAATAAATTATATGGAAATAGAAAACCACAACGTATAGCAGCTCCAGTTTATCCATTTGCCAAGGAAAGATATTGGATTGATTCTTTAGAGCAGCCACCTTTATCAACAAAAGAAGTATTGAGATTTGCTCTACACCCTTTGCTGCATAGCAATACTTCAAATTTTCGAGAACAAAGCTATACTTCAGTATTTACTGGTAACGAGTCGTTCTTAAGAGATCATCAAGTGAATGGGCAAAAGGTCCTTCCTGGGGTGGCATATCTTGAAATGGCCAGAGCGGCCATAGAAGATGCAATGCCTGTTAAATCAACATCAAGTATGTTGGAGTTGCAAAATACAGTTTGGTTACAACCAATATTGGTCGATCATGAGAAGGAAGTAACCATAGCTTTGTTTGCAAGTGAAATGAAAAGTGGTCAGCAAGAGAGAATCGACTTTGAAGTCTATACTAAAGACGGAGATCAGGAGATACTTCATTGTCAGGGTCAGGCAGTTTTTATCAAAAAAACGATTTCTGGCAAACTTGATATAGGCCATCTAAAAAAGCAAATGCAACGTGAGGTTTTAGAGTCTACAAGTATATATGAAGTATTTACGAGAATGGGATTTACTTATGGACCGGCACATCAGGGTGTATCACATATTAACATAGGGGATAAACAATTACTTGCGTATTTAAATTTGCCAACAGTGGTTGAAGTGGATCAGAATGATTATCATTTGCATCCGAGCCTGATGGATAGTGCCTTGCAATCCTCAATTGGTCTAATGACTAATCTTAAAGAAGGACTTAATAAACCAATATTGCCATTTGCTTTAGATTCTTTACAGATTATTTCATCATGTGCAAATGAGATGATTGCCTGGGTTCGCTATTCATCGGGCAGCAGCCCTGAAGATAAAATAATGAAACTTGATATAGATCTATGTGATCTGCAAGGGAATATTTGCGCCCAGTTAAAAGGATTCAAATCAAGGGTTTTAGAAAATGATAACAAATCCGACAAGAATTACAGAACAGAAAGTATAATCAACAATCAAGGGAGTTCAATTACAACTAGCAGTACTTTTGATGACTCCTATTATCAGAAGGTTATGGAAGGTATTTTAAATAATGAAGTTTCTATTGATGAAGCAGTCAATTTAGGATAGAGGTACAATGAAACAAAGACTAAAAGAGATATATGAAGACTTGTCAAAGGGCAAGCTTACACAAAAAGATGCTTTAGAGAAAATTAAAGCATTAAAGCAGGATAGTAGGAATGTGGGTGTTCTGCTTTCTACTCAAGTGTGGGAACAATGTCAGGTTATAGCAACATCTGCTTCTGATAAATCAGAATATGTTGAAAAGCATATTATTTTGTGTGAGTTAGCAAATGTTGATGTTAAGCAATTAGGAACTCTTATTCCTGATAGCAGCTTTATTTCATGGAAAGCAGCAGCTGATAAAAATATAGCCGAGAGTTATTGTGATTTTGCATTGACTTGTTTTGAGAAACTTCAGTCAATAATAAAAAGCAAACCTCAGGGCAAGGCTCTTGTCCAGATATGTATTGCTAACTCAGCTGATCAAGAATTATTTATTGGAATATCCGGATTGCTCAAAACGGCAGCTCTAGAAAATCCACAATTGTTGGGTCAGGTTATTCTTAGTGGACCTCAGACAAGTACAGAAGAACTTGCTGAACAGCTAGTCGCTTCCCAAAGCAAACCTAATGATAAGATAATTAAATATCATCAAGGTGCTAGAAGTGTTTTGAGTTGGAAGGAAATAGAGGAATTTAATGAAACTGAATCATCTGCAATTTCTTTCAAAGATCAGGGTGTCTATTTGATCACCGGTGGTTTAGGGGGATTAGGTATTCTGTTTGCAAAAGAAATCATTAAGCAAACCAGCAATGCCAAGATCATTTTAGCGGGCCGCTCAAAATTGACTTCTGATAAGAAGAAGACTTTAGAATCTTTGAAGGCAAAGAGAAAGACTGTCGAATACCGTCAATTAGATATTGCAGATATTGATCAGGTCAAGCAATTGGTTGCTATAATCAAGAATGAGTTTAAGCAACTTAATGGCATTATTCATAGTGCGGGAGTGATTGTAGATAACTTCATTCTAAAAAAGAACTCAAGAGAATTTAAGGAAGTACTTACGCCTAAAGTGCTAGGTACATACAACCTTGATCAGGCTACTAAGGAAGTTGATTTGGATTTCCTGGTTTTGTTTTCTTCAATGGCATCTGCAATAGGCAACATAGGTCAGGCAGATTATGCAACTGGTAATGGATTTATGGACCAGTTTGCGTCCTATCGGAATCAATTAACAGAATCAAAGCAGAGAATAGGGAAAACACTTTCTGTGAACTGGCCATTATGGCAAGAAGGTGGAATGGTGTTGGATCAAGCCACTCAGGATATGCTAAAGCAGACTATGGGGTTGCAGTCAATACCAAGTGAAACAGGCATGACTGCATTTTATAAATCCCTGAAATTACAATATGCTCAGACATTGATTCTAAAAGGTGATATATCAAAAATTCGGAATTCATTGTTTAATGATGTGGCAATCCATACAGAGACTTCAAAGAATATTATAGAAGAATCATCAGTTGAACCAAGTATTAATAACGGAAATCTTTTAGAAAAGACTCAGGATTTAATTAAGAAACAACTTTCAGAGTTGTTGAAAGTACCATCTCATAAGATTGATCCTACGGCTCCGCTGGAGAGATATGGTATTGATTCCATATTAGCAGTAAGCCTGACAAATCAGTTAGAAAAGACTTTTGGTGCCTTATCTAAAACGCTCTTTTTTGAGTATCAAACTATTGGTGAGCTTGCTGAATATTTCATAAATGCTCATTCGCCAAAATTATATTCCATCTTTAATACAATTGAATCAAGTCCGAAAAAAGTAATTGCTCCTTTACCAACGCCTAAGTCACAAACTCAGACAAGAGCTATATCTGGCAGACGGTTTAGTTCTCAAGCACAAGTTTCTGCTTCAGCAAATTCAATAGGCTCGGTGAATATGGAGCCTATTGCAATTATAGGTTTAAGTGGTCGTTTCCCTGAATCAATAAATATAAATGAGTATTGGAACAATCTTCGTAATGGAAAAGACTGCATCATTGAAGTCCCACAGGATCGTTGGGATTGGCGAGAATACTACAGTGAGGATCGTAACAAAAGCGGACATCACTATAGTAAGTGGGGTGGTTTTATATCAGGTGTTGATGAATTTGATCCAAGGTTTTTCAACATATCACCAAAGGAGGCAGCTACTATTGATCCGCAGGAGCGTTTGTTTTTACAGCATTGCTGGATGGCAATTGAAGACGCAGGATATACTCGTGCAAGTCTACAGATTCCTTGTGATCAGGACTTGGCCGGACAGGTGGGAGTATATGTGGGCGTGATGTATGGGGAATATCAGCTTTTTGGAGCTGAAGTCAGTGCGAAGGGGAAGCGAATGGGAATTCCGGGTAGCTATGCAAGTATTTCCAATAGAGTTTCCTATGTATTGAATTTGCATGGCCCTAGCATGACTGTCGATACCATGTGTTCTTCCTCTTTGACAGCTATTCATTTGGCCTGTCAGGATCTTAAGCTTGGAAGAACAAGTTTAGCAATTGCAGGTGGAGTAAACGTTACAGTTCATCCGAATAAATATTTGGTGCTCAGTGGAGGGCAGTTTATTTCCAGTGACGGTCATTGCCAAAGCTTTGGTGAAGGAGGAGACGGATATATTCCAGGTGAAGGAGTTGGAGCAGTTATATTAAAAAGATTATCTGAAGCTGAAAGAGACGGGGATCATATCTATGGTATCCTTAAAGGAAGTATTCTTAATCATGGTGGTAAAACAAACGGATATAGCGTTCCTAATCCTCAAGCTCAGGCAAGTGTTATAAGCAAGGCTCTAGCTGAATCAAACATCAATCCTCGTCATATAAGTTATATTGAGGCTCACGGAACCGGAACCAAATTAGGTGATCCTATTGAAATTGCTGCCTTAAGCAAATCATTTCAACAATATACCAAAGACACAGGATTTTGTTTAATCGGTTCTGCTAAATCAAATATCGGCCATTGTGAATCAGCTGCTGGCATAGCGGGCCTTGCAAAGGTTTTATTGCAAATGCAAAACAGGGAAATCGTACCTTCTTTGCATTCTGCAAAATTAAACCCTCGTATAGATTTTGAAAAGACACCTTTCGTTGTCAATCAAACATTAAAACCATGGAATCAACCTGTCATTGATGGTGTTGAGATTCCGAGAATTGCAGGAATATCTTCTTTTGGCGCTGGAGGATCAAATGCGCATATTATTATTCAGGAATATGCTTCATCTACAGAAGCAAATTATTCTACAGGCTCTGACGAAATAGGAAATGTTCTCATTGCTTTATCAGCCAGAACAGAAGAGCAGCTAAAGCAAAAAGCCAGTGACCTTTTATCTTTTGTTCAAACAACGCGACCTGAACTAGCTGCTATGGCTTATACCCTACAAGTGGGCAGAGAAGCTATGGAAGAACGTCTTGGCTTTTTAGTAAGCTCAGTTGATCAACTGATTGATAAGCTTAAGTCTTATATTAACGGTGTTCAGAATATTGAGGATACTTATCAGGGACAAGTTAAACGGAATAAAGAAGCTTTGTCTTTATTCAGCACAGATACTGATCTTCAGCAAACTGTTGGTAAATGGATATCCGAGAAAAAGCTTTCCAAACTTCTGGATTTATGGGTTAAGGGTCTTGAATTGGACTGGAACAAGCTATATGATGGCAATAAACCTAATCGCATTAGCTTACCTACCTATCCATTTGCAAAAGAGAAGTATTGGGTGGATGCTAAAGTTGATAGCCAATCTGTATCGTATATATCTAAAGCGGCTGTCCTTCATCCATTGCTGCATATAAATACTTCAAACCTCATTGAGCAGAGTTATAGTACAACATTCAATGGTAAAGAATTTTTCCTTACTGAAAATGAGTTGAATGATGGTACACTACAGAAGGTTCTTTCGCCAGCAGCATATTTTGAAATGGCAAGAGTTGCAGTAGAAAAATCTATACCTGCACTACAAGAGTCAAATGTCTTGGAAATGAAGAATGTTGTTTGGGGAGAATCCTTTGTATATGAAGAGTACAAACAAATTTCCATAGCACTTTTTGCAAAAGAGAATAATCGTGTAGATTTTGAAATCTATAGTTTGGATAAAGAGGAAGTAACTGTTCATTGCCAGGGGCAAGCAGTCTTTGTTCCAAACCAAGTAAGGCACAAACTTGATTTAGCTCAACTTAAATATCAGGATGGACAGGGAGCTAATCAATTGCTGACTGAGATCAAATTGCCAGTCAATTTGGAGGGTATCAGCAAGGAATACGTGCTGCATCCAAGTCAGATGCATAGTGCATTGCAATTGGCGGGTCGGGTAATAGGAAACGGTCAATCAGCACTTCCATTTTCATTGGAAGGTTTATCTATATTGTCTGCTTGTACGAAAGAGATGTTCGTCTGGGTTCATTACTCCCAAGCTAATCTGGCAGAAGATAAAAACACAAAACTGAATATTGATTTGTGTGATATGCAAGGAAACATATGCGTGCAGATGCGTGGGATTTCATATCAAGCAGAATCCAATAATGGAAAAGCTGAGGCTTCCAGTCAAACTGTTTCCTATTCCTCATCAAATGAGCCTAAACAAGTTCCCATTAACTATAAGGTAACAGAACCGAGAAAAATTTTCATCGGTGAGGCATTGTCTCAAACCTATGAAGAAAAGGATCTTAAAAAACCATCAGGAATTTCGATTGTAGCTTTAGATGATTTTTCTTTGGAAAAGAGTGAATCAATTTCAATAGCTAAAGCTTCAGTTTCGCTTCTGAATACTGGTTTCGATTTCTTTGAAGATGCAAAATCTCCAACTTCAATTAGCTTATTTGACTTGGGAAATGGAATCTTTTCCATTCAAATCGCAGGAGCAAACAACAATACACTTTCACCGGATTTAATAAAAGAATTAATCCAAGCACTTACTGCTGTACAAAAAGAACCTTTGGTTAAGGTTTTAATTCTGAAAGGAACGGAGCATAGTTTCTTAAGAGGCGGTAGAGCAGAATACAATTATGCCATTGAGCAAAAGTTGTTCCACGAGATAGCTTCCTTCCCATATCCTGTTATTGCAGTAATGCAGGGAGATGCGATAGGCGCTGGTTTTTTGGTTGGTGCTTTGTGCGACTTTATGATTTGTGGCACAGACAGTAACTATTATTATACAAGTACACAAGATCATATTTATCCAACAGTTGCTGAATATCGGCTTTTTGAAGAACGTTTCGGTAAGGCCAGAGCAAAGGACTTCTTGTACATTTCAAATGTTTCTACCGGAAATCAGCTTAAAGATAAAAGTTGGACATGCGCAATCCTTCCATCAGGTCAAGTAGAAGCTAATGCACAAAAATTAGCAGAAAGTTTGGCAAAGAAATCAGAAGCCTCTCTGCGACTGTTGAAGCAACACTTGTCGAGTTCTGTTCTTAAGAAGGCAGAGGTTTTAGCAATGGTTGATCCTTTAGCTGATGAGAACCAATCTGATAATTTTAATTCAAATATTACTACACCGGCTAAATATATTGAGCTGGAAAGCCATAATGGCAATGTTTTGATCATTAAAATGTGTGTTGCTGGAAATGAATATGGCTTAAAGGCGTTGGTTGCAGATTTGAGAGTTATTTTTAATCAGGTAAATAATTCTCATTACAAATCCATCGTTCTGGTGAGCGAGCATGCTGATTTTCTTCCAGGTACAGCACAAGAAGCGGCAGTTAATGATGTATTGGATTTTGAGAATCTTGTTTTGGAAAGCCAGATTCCGGTCATTGCTGTTTTAGATTCAAAGACAAACGGTGTCGCATGGTTGGTGAGTTTATTTTGTGATACATGTATATACAATTCAAATACGGTTTATTCAGCTAGCAATATATGGCAAAACAATGATCTTGCCAGACAAGCAGGAGTCCTATTCTCAGAACAATTCGAAAGTTATTCCGCGAAACAAATACTGCTAACCGGAAAAGAATACTCAGGAGTAGAATTAAAGCAGCTTTCTGGGACGATATATATATCAGAAAATGGGAATATTCTTTCGGATGCTTTGCGAATCGCTGAGCACTTGGCTGCTTTACCATTGAATACATTGTTGTCATGGAAGAAGGAAAGGGTATTAAGTATTGGGAAAAAAATTAAAAACTTGCCTGCATGGTCTGTATCTACAGACAATAAGTCTGAAGCATTATCAATTGAGCCAACTTCAATAATACTTAAGTCAAAAGTCATTTCTGCAACAGCTCATCCTGAAGGCATACTGGTAGTCAAAATGGAAGATAGGGAAGCTAAGAATATGTTTTCTGAAGCTTTCATTGAGGGCATGAATGAAGTGTTTGAGCATATTGAAAAGACTTCAACATATAAAGCAATAGTGCTCACTGGTTATGATAATTATTTTGCTTCCGGTGGTACTAAGGAAACTTTATTAGCGATTCAGGAAGGAAAAACGAAATTCACAGATAATAGAATTTATCAAATCGCAATGACCTGCAAGGTTCCTGTAATTGCAGCAATGCAAGGTCATGGCATCGGCGCTGGTTGGGCTTTGGGAATGTTTGCTGATTTTGTGCTGTTTAGTGAGGAGAGCAGGTATTTCAGTCCTTACATGAATTACGGTTTTACACCTGGAGCCGGTGCTACTTTTATATTCCCGGAAAAAATCGGTCACGATCTCGCAAGAGAAACCTTAATGACTGCTCAGGAATATGCTGGAAAAGAGTTGAAGGAGAGAAGCCCTTTTATATCTGTTTTACCAAAAGAGCAAATCGCTTCTGCTGCAATGGAGTTAGCCAGACAAATAACACATCGTTCCAGAAGCAGCTTAGTGGCTTTCAAGCAACAACAAACCCAACACCTGTATGCGTCGCTAGAGGAGGCATACAAGCGTGAGCTGGAAATGCATGAAAAAACTTTTGTTGGTCAGTTCGATACTTTAAAGCAGATAAACGATAATTTTTATCAAGGCAACGATTCTAAAATTGAAGTATCTCAAAAGGCATTGCCAACTTCAATTCAGGATAAGGTACATTCAGCATTTGCTGTTCCATCTCTGGGTAAAGATAATCTCACATCTGTTGCGACCAGCTTAAGACAGCTTCTTGCTCAGGAGTTACATCTGGATGAGCATGAGATTGATGAGAATATGCAGTTTGTTGATCTTGGGTTAGACTCTATTACAGGAGTGACATGGATAAGAAAGATCAATGAAAAATATAATACTTCAATTGAGGCTACAAAAATTTATAGCTATCCTACACTGGCACAACTAAGTCAGTATGTGAAAGAGGAAGCTGAAAATGCAGGTACTATATTTTCTGGCTCAGAAGTGGGTTTATCTGGTATTTCACTTTCTAACGTTGAACCACAAGGCAATATCTTAATTGAGGAAATTACTCATAGTTCTGATAATCTTCCTTTGGTTATAGCCAGTTTAAGAAAACTTCTTGCTCAGGAATTGCATCTTCAAGAAAATGAAATAGATGAAAATACTCAGTTTATTGATCTTGGATTGGACTCTATCACAGGTGTGACCTGGATTCGTAAGGTCAATGAGAAATATCAAACTGAAATTGAAGCAACCAAAATTTATAGTTTTCCAACGCTTAATCAACTTAGTACTTTTGTAAAGGAAGAAGCAGAAAAGCTTGGAACATTAACTAAGAAATCGGAATTAGGTATTCCTTTAAATACAATTACAAAACCTCAGTATAAACCAGCTCTTCCATCTTTTATTAAGAAGCTTGTCTCCTGGCGCAAGCATTCAGGTTCACGTCAAGCCTCATCTGTAAATTCTGTCAATTTATCACAACCTATTGCTGTAATAGGTATGTCGGGACAGTTTCCTCAGGCCAGGAATGTAGAAGAGTTCTGGCAAAATTTAGCAAATGGTAAAAACTGTATAAGTGAGATACCTCAAAAAAGATGGGATATTAACAAATATTATCAGGAAGGAAATGCTTTGCCTGGAAAGACCAATTCTAAATGGATGGGGCTTCTTGACGAATATGACTTGTTTGATCCTTTATTCTTTAACATATCTCCAACTGAAACAGAAAGCATGGATCCGCAGCAACGCTTGTTTCTGCAGGAGTGCTGGCATGCAATAGAAAACGCAGGATATAATCCTAAAAGTCTTTCAGGTACAAAATGCGGAGTCTTTGTCGGGTGTGCCAATGGTGATTATCTTCAATTATCAAAGAAGCAGCAATTGAGTGCTCAGGGTTTTACGGGCGGAGCTACTTCAATCTTAGGAGCACGTATTTCTTACTTCTTAAATCTTCAAGGTCCTTGCTTGTCTATCGATACAGCTTGCTCCTCGTCTTTGGTTGCTATTGCTTCTGCGTGCGATAGTCTGAATTCAGGGAATAGTGATCTAGCTCTTGCAGGAGGCGTTGTCGTAATGGCTACACCGGCAATGCATATCATGTGTTCTCAGACGGGGATGCTTTCTACAGACGGTAAATGTTTTTCTTTCGATCAAAGAGCAAATGGCTTTGTTCCAGGTGAAGGGGTTGGTGTTGTGATGTTAAAAAGACTGGCGGATGCAGAAAGAGACCAGGATACAATTCTTGGTGTTATAAAAGGTTGGGGAGTAAATCAGGATGGTAAAACAAATGGTATTACTGCGCCTAATTCGGAGTCGCAAACTCGCCTGGAGCAGGACGTTTATGATAAGTTTCAGATAGACCCTTCCCACATTCAGCTTATTGAGGCGCATGGGACTGGGACAAAATTAGGAGATCCTATAGAAGTTGATGCGTTAAAGGCAGCTTTTAAAAAATATACAACTAAAAAAGAATATTGTGCCATTGGTTCGGTGAAGAGCAATATTGGTCACTGTTTAACGGCAGCAGGGGTAGCAAGTTTTATAAAAGTACTTTTGTCAATAAAGAATAGACAATTGCCCCCAACAATAAATTATAATAAATTAAATGAACATATTGGATTAGATAACACGCCTTTCTATGTAAATGATCAGTTGCAGGATTGGAAGGTTTCGGATTCAGAAAGACGTCAAGCTGCAATCAGCGCATTTGGTTTTAGTGGTACCAATGCTCATATCGTTTTATCTGAATACATTTCGCAAAATACGTTTGAAACACCGGTTTCTGCTATCACTGAAAATGGAAAAATTATTATTCCTCTATCAGCCAGAACTGTTGAACAGCTTAAACAAAAGGCCATTGAACTTTTAGAGTTTATAAATAAAGGAGCTGCTATTGATCTCCTTGAAATAGCATATACTTTACAGACAGGTAGAGAAGAGATGGGTGAGCGTCTAGGCGTGATGGTAAGTTCAATAGGACAACTGGCTGAAAAACTTCAAGCTTACTTAGATGGTAAGGAGGATATTGAAGAAGTCTATCAAGGTCAGGTAAAACGAAATAAAGAAGGTCTTAGTATCATCAGCCGTGATGATGATATGAAAAGGACTATTGTTGAGCAATGGATAAATCAAAAGAAGTTATCTAAACTTCTGGATTTATGGGTCAAGGGTCTAGATATAGATTGGCAAAAACTATATGGAGATGCTAAACCAAAGCGTATTAACCTGCCTGCTTATCCTTTTGCGAAAGAAAGATATTGGATTGAGGAAATAGATTCCACGCAGGTAACAGAAAAGGTTAATTATATTACTGTCCTTCACCCCTTATTGCACAGAAACACTTCAGATCTTAGTCAGCAGTGTTACAGTTCTACATTTAATGGTGAAGAATTTTTCCTTAAAGATCATCAGGTCAATGGAGAAAATGTTCTGCCGGTAATGGCTTATGTAGAGATGGTTCGTGAGGCAATAACACTGGCTACTACAAATCAAATCGAATCTGCAGATATTGAGTTACACAACATTGTTTGGCATGAACCAATATTTGTGTTAGGAAATACGGAAGTCTCAATTGCCCTGTTTACTAGTGATAATGGGGAAATTGATTATGAGATTTATAGTACTGAAGAGGGAGAGAGAAAGATTCATTGTGAGGGAGTGGCAGTCATTATCAATAAATCATCTTCGCATAAGATTGATATAGAAGAACTAAAAAGACAAGTAGGACAGGGTAAGTTGGAAATTGATGCTCTGTATCAAACCTTTACTAATTCAGGTATTAAGTATGGTGGTACTTTTAAAGGTCTAACCGAAGTATACCAGGGAGTTGATCAGTTGTTGGTTAAGCTTATGCTACCAGACACTGCTGAAAATAATAAATTCTTTTTACATCCAGGTATAATGGAAAGTGTAGTTCAGGCTTGCATGATTCTAACTGGAGATTCTAATTGTATCGGTATGGCTCAGCCAAGTGGAACTTTATTTTCCATATCAGCAGCCACTGCGAGCGAAATGTATGCATGGATAAGATACTCCCAGGATGGTATGTTGGATGTTGACCTTATGGACTTACAAGGTAATTGTGCTGTGTTAATGCGTGGATTGGCACTGAGAAATGACACATATGATTATTCAAGGAGTTCAGGAAAATCCTCAGCCGCAATGACTGAAGACACACCAGAGGTAGTTATGATGACTCCTAAATGGGAACTTGTTACCAATTTTGCAGAAATTACTACTGCAAATCAAAACGGAGTGATTCTCGTGATTGGTGCAGATACTGGTCAGATGACCTTGATTGAAAAGATATATAGTAAATCAAAAATAGTCAACATAGAAATTGCCTCGAAAGATTCTATAGATGTCATTACAGAAAAAATAAAAGGTCAAGCCTTTAATAGGATTGTATGGATCGGTTCAAACAACCCTGTTCTAACTCTCACGGAGGAATCCATCATTGAAGATCAAAACCTTGGTGTTCTTCAGGTCTTTAGGATTGTTAAATCTTTAATGACTTTAGGCTATCAGGAAAAGAATCTGGAGTGGGATCTTATCGTATTTAACAGTCAGCTTGTGAAGCAGAACGATGTTGTGAATCCTACACACGCAGGTCTTCAAGGATTCTCAGGAAGTTTGGCTAAAGAATTCCCTCGTTGGAAAATACGTCTGATTGACTTGCAGGAATTTTCTGAAAATCCTCTTTCAGAGATGTCGACTTTGCCACAGGATACTCAAGGCGCATCTTATGCTTACAGAAACAAAGAGTGGTTCTATCAAAAACTAATGCTGATCAAAGACCTTCCACAAGAGAAGCTTAATTACCGTTCCAATGGAGTTTATGTGGTAATTGGAGGTAGCGGAGGCTTGGGTGAAGTTTGGTCGCAACATGTTATTGAAAAATGTCAAGCTCAGGTTGTCTGGATTGGCAGAAGGGAATTGAATAATGAAATTCAGGAAAAGCTGGATAGATTATCTGCATATGGGAAAAGGCCTGTCTACATTCAAGCCAATGCCAGCAATTTAAATGAACTACAGCAGGCATATAAAACAATTAAAGAGAAGTATCTTAATATAAACGGAGTTGTTCACACTGCAGTTGGGGCTTATGATGATAGTCTGAAAAAAGTAACAGAAGAAGTTTTTCAGAATATACTATCGGTTAAGGTCGATTTGACTGTAAGAATAGCACAGGTTTTCCAAAATGAACCTTTGGATTTTGTTCTGTTTTTCTCTTCTAATGCAGCATTCAAGAGAGCAGGAGGAACAAGCGGGTATTCTGCAGGATGCACTTTTAAGGACACATTCGCTCTTCAGCTTGGCAAAATATGGCCTACGGCAGTTAAGGTTATGAACTGGGGTTACTGGTCTATTGGTGCAGGAGATACTGTTTCCGATTCTTTCAAGAAAAGGTTCTTTGAAAGTGGTCAGAGACCGATAGAGCCCAATGAAGGAATGAAATCTTTGGATCAGCTTCTTTCAGGTAATTTCAATCAAATATCTATAGCCAAAATTATCCAATCAAGAAGATCAGAAATAGTAGCTGGTGATGAATGGATCTCATCTTATGAAAATACAATGCCTGATGATAATCTTCGTAGTGCTCTCATAAGGACAGAGGCGATTGAACCGCCTGCTCTATTTAAGGAGGTAAAAGTCAGGGGTGACGAAGAGATGGAGCTTCTGCTTTCGGAATTCCTGAATAGCATCATCAGCAGTACGCCGGGTATTATTCCATTTTATGATAGATGGTTGGATGCAGCTAAAAATATTCTTACGGCAAAAGGATATGTAAATGCTGGTCAAAAGAACGTGGAGCTGGATTATACAACTTACATTGGAGATTTGTGGAATAGATGGGAAAGCGCCAAGGACCAATGGAATCAGGACGAAAGTAAAAAAGCTTTATACATTCTGGTTGAAAAATGCGTGCACGCCTTACCTGAAATACTGGCTGGCAAGACAAAAGCAACTGATATCATGTTCCCGAAATCATCCCTGGAGATGGTTGAAAATGTTTACAAAAATGATAAAGTTTCTAAAGCATATAACGAGTGTCTGGCAAATGCTTTCATTGCGTCACTTCATGCTCGCTTAATTGATGATCCTAATGCAAAGATCAGGATTCTTGAAATTGGTGCAGGTACAGGTGCTACTACGGTTGGGATCCTTGAAAAACTTCGTCCATATCAGAGTCAAATTGCTGAATACTGCTACACTGACCTTTCTAAGGCCTTTTTATTCCATGCAGAAAATAATTATGCTCCTCAGGCACCTTATCTGCGCACCGCAATATTTAATGTTGAAGAGCCGATCGGAGATCAGAATATCAGCTTGGATGAATATGATTTTGTAATTGCTGCCAACGTATTACATGCTACAAAAAATATCCGAAATACATTAAGAAATACCAAAGCGGTCTTGCGCAATAATGGTATCCTTCTATTGAATGAACTTATTGAAAGGTCTCTGTATAGTCATTTAACTTTCGGTCTGCTGGAAGGCTGGTGGTTGAATGAGGATGATGCAATCCGTATTCCTGGAGCTCCCGGTCTATATGCTGAATCATGGAAAGAGGTTCTTGAAGAGGAAGGATTTGATTTAGTCGCATTTCCATCAAAAGAAGTAAACAGGTTAGGACAACAGATCATTCTTGGAGTGAGCAATGGAGTGGTAAGACAAAAACAAAAAGCTGGCTTTAATAAAGTTGTAATGAAGAAAGAGGTGAATGTTCCCAAAGCACCATCTTTTGCTAAGACAGAAATTAAACCGGTAATTAATACTATAAAATTGAATGAAGATCTGTTGCTGGAAAAAACTATTGTGTATTTAAAACAATTGATAGGGACAGTTTTAAAGATAAGCAGCAATCAAATTGATGCTTCGGAACCGCTCGAAAGTTATGGTATTGATTCAATTATAATTGGTCTGGTTAATGAGCAGCTAAAGAAAAATTTTAGTGACATAAGTAGTACATTACTATTTGAATATCAAACGATCAATGCTTTGGCAAAACATCTGATAGAAACTCAGAAGCCAACCTTGCAGAAGCAGTTTGAATTGGATCTGCAGCAACCAATCCAGGAAGCATCGATTAATGTTCAGTCATCTGTTCAATCCATTATTCAACCTTCTAAGATTAATAGCGGATCGGTATCTGGCAGATCAAGAAGTCTTCTGTCGCGAAATGCTGCGCAAACCTTTTCGAGTCTGGTGCAAGATAAAGGGCCAATCGCAGTTATAGGAATCAGCGGTCTATATCCTCAGGCTCCAACCTTGGAAAAATATTGGGAAAACCTTAAATCTGGTAAAAATAGTATAAGCGAAATTCCAAATGAACGTTGGTCTCTGGATGGGTTCTTTGAGCAGGATGAAAAGCTTGCCATAGAACAAGGAAAGAGTTATTCTAAGTGGGGTGGTTTTATAAATGAATTTTCAGAATTTGATCCTTTGTTCTTTGGTATCTCACCTAGAGATGCATTGAACATGGACCCTCAGGAAAGACTATTTTTACAAGCAGCATGGCATGCACTTGAAAATTCAGGTTATACTCGTAGTGCATTACAGAATAAATTCAAACGTAAAGTAGGTGTATTTGCAGGTGTGACAAGACCTGGATATAATCTTTATGGATCAACTCAAGCCATTAGAGAAGAGAAGTTTTATCCGCACACATCATTTGGATCAGTAGCCAATCGTTTGTCTTACTTCTTGGATATCAACGGTCCGAGTATGCCAATTGATACTATGTGTTCTTCGTCTCTGACTGCTATTCATGAAGCATGTGAACATATACACCGTGGAGATTGTGATCTTGCATTTGTTGGAGGAGTCAATGTTTATGTACATCCTTCCAGTTATGTTGATATGTCTGCACAGCATATGTTCTCTAAAGATGGTCTTTGCAAAAGCTTTGGTGAAGGTGGGAATGGCTTTGTTCCTGGTGAAGGAGTTGGAGTTGTTCTGTTAAGGCCTTTGGCAGACGCAATCAGAGATAGTGATAATATTCAAGGAGTAATTCTGGCAACAAATGTAAACCATGGAGGAAAAACAAATGGTTACACCGTTCCGAATCCTACTGCTCAGGCTGAATTAATTCGTCGTGCTATAGATAAAGCGGGAATTAATGCACGCGACATCAGTTACATTGAAGCACACGGAACCGGTACAGAACTTGGTGATCCAATAGAGATAACAGGATTAAAGCAGGCGTTTTCCAAGGATACCCAGGATACAGGTTATTGTAAGATAGGCTCTGTCAAATCCAATATAGGTCACCTGGAGGCAGCTGCTGGTATATCAGGATTCACAAAAGTTCTGCTGCAAATGAAACATCAGCAGATTGTTCCATCCTTGCATGCAGAGAAGTTGAATCCACATATTGACTTCCAGAAAACACCATTTGACGTCAATCGAAAATTGAGCGACTGGGACAGACCAGTAATTGATGGGAAGGAAAAGCCAAGAATTGCAGGTATATCTTCTTTTGGTGCCGGAGGTGCTAATGCGCATCTTATTGTTCAGGAATATATACAACCAGCAGAAACCATATCTTCTTATTTTGTGGATCAAAAGATAAATGTGATTGTCCCGTTATCCGCCAGAAATGAGGAACAACTGAAGCAAAAGGCTCATGATCTGTTGAATTTTATCCGCACATCTACTTTAGATAATATGCCTAAAAATGACCTTGTTTCAGTAGCATATACCCTTCAGGTTGCAAGGGAAGCAATGGAGCATCGACTTGGATTTGTAGTAAATTCTTTAAGTCAGTTAGCTGAAAAGCTTGAAGCTTATATTCATGGTGAACAACATGTGGAAAATATGTTACATGGTGTAGTGAAGAGAAAAAGCGAAGCAATAAATATTATCAGCGAGGATGATGATATGAAAGAAGCTGTTGATAAATGGATAAGCAGAAATAAGCTTTCCAAGCTTTTGGATCTATGGGTCAAAGGACTGGAATTGGAGTGGGATAAATTATACAGCGATGTGAAACCAAAACGTATCAGTTTGCCTGGATATCCTTTCTCCAAAGAAAGATACTGGATCGACAGCCTGGATCTGAATCCGTCGTCAGACAATAAATTGATGACAAATGCTAATTTGAAATCTATAGAGGATATCATTAACAGAATTGATAATGACTCAATAGACACCGAACAGGCTATTAAATTATTAACTAGTCTAGCTTAATTCATTAGGAACAACCATAAAAAGAGAAAGAGGATGGCTAATTTTATAGAATATGTGGTTTCGGAATTAAAGAGCAAGCGATTGTCAAAGGCAAACGCCGTAGCTCTTATTAAACAATATTCTCTTCATTCATCAACTTCAATAAAGGCACATATCCATCCTTTATTGCACGATAATACTTCTGATCTGACTCAGCAAAGCTATACTTCTGTTTTTACCGGAGAAGAATCTTTCCTGAAAGATCATGTGGTAAACGGACAAAAGGTCTTGCCAGGTGCTGCTTATCTGGAAATGATAAGAGCTGCAGTTGAGAAGGCAATGCCAGCTAAGCAAGAATCTATTCTTGAATTGCACGATGTGGTTTGGTTACAACCACTTGTGGTTAAACATCAGAAGCAGGTTACTATAGGCCTGTTCGCAAGTGATGAAGGGATCAGTAACGGTGAAGTGGATTTTGAGATCTATAGTGTAGAAAAAGATGGAGAAGGAAACCAGCAAGAAACGATCCATTGTCAGGGACAAGCCAGATTTGTCAGTATGCCCGAATCTAATAAGCTTGATAGAGAGCAGTTGAAAGAGCAAATGCTGGAAGGTAGAATAGAAGCGTCCAGTATATATTCGGTCTATAAAAAATTGGGTCTTGCGTTTGGCCCTTCACATCAGTCATTAACATTCATCTATAAAGGTGACAGGCAATTGGTTGCTGGTTTAAGTTTGCCTGCTTCAGTTAATAATACTCTTAACGATTACCAGCTCCATCCAAGCTTAATAGATGGAGCCTTGCAAACGGCGATTGGCCTAATAGCAGACTTTAACAACCTTCCAAGTGAACGCACTCAATCATTGCCTTTCGCCTTGGAATCTATTCGTGTCCATTCAGCATGTACAAAAGACATGTTTGCCTGGGTTCGTTATTCACAAGGGGGTAAGCATGATGATAAAATTACCAAAATGGATATTGATCTGTGCGATCAGGAAGGAAATGTATGCGTGCAATTGCGTGGTTTTTCCTCACGAGTGATCAGCGCGGAATCCAATAACGTTGAGCAGGGAAGTGAAAGTGAGAGTATAGGAACTATGCTTGCTGTACCGGTTTGGGATTTAGCTCAGATTCCTGGAGCGCCAATGAAAATAAATCAATTGGTGGATATTTCTCAGCACATCGTTTTTATTAACCTTGATTATATTGATGAAAAGAAAGTGGAAGCTTTGGCTCCACAAAGCAGCTGTCATAAATTCCAGGTTACTCAAGAAAATATTTCAGAAAGTTATAGTGAAATATCTCTGGCTTGTTTTGAACTGATTCAGAATGTCCTTAAGGATAAATCTTTAGATAAGGCGATGGTTCAAATCGTTATTGCAGAAAAGAAAGAAAGCCTGGATGGGAAAGTTTTCATGGGTCTTTCTGGGTTACTTAAATCTGCAGCTCAGGAGAATCCCAGGTTTACCGGTCAAATAATTCTTTCTGATTCAAAATTTACAGAAGAAGAATTAGTAAAGCAACTGCAAGAAAACAAGGCAAGGCCTCAGGACAGTATAATCAAGTATACACAAGGTTCACGTTATGTTTTAAGGCTAAAGGAAATACAAGGGACTCAGGAAGATCCATCTATTGGATTTAAAGATCACGGTGTTTACCTTATCACAGGTGGGCTAGGTGGATTGGGAGTTTTATTTACAAAAGAAATACTCAGACAGTCAAAGAATGCGAAAGTAATATTAACTGGACGTTCAGAGTTAAGTACTGAAAAGCTAGCTCTATTGGATAAGTTACCTTGTGATAAAGGTCAAGTCGTATACAAACAGCTTGATATCTCCAATCTTGATCAGGTAAGTCAACTTATTTCTTCTGTCAAAAAGGATTATAATCAACTCAATGGCATTATTCATAGTGCCGGGATGATTTCTGATAATTTTATCATAAAAAAGACAGCTAAAGAATTTAATGAAGTACTCAGTCCAAAAGTGATCGGTACATACAATTTAGATCTGGCTACAAAGGATACTGATCTGGATTTTATGGTATTGTTTTCTTCAGGTGCCTCAATTACCGGTAACAGTGGTCAGTCCGATTATGCAGTTGCGAATGGATTCATGGATCAGTTTGCAATCCTTCGTAATGAGTTGGCTGCTCAGAATAAAAGATTTGGCAGGACAATCTCCTTTAATTGGGCTCTATGGCAGGAAGGTGGAATGGGAGCTGATCAGGAAAGCCAGAAATGGATGCAAAAAAGAGGAATGTATCCAATGTCTACTGAAGCAGGAATGTGTGTATTTTATCAAGGCCTTAATTTGCAGTACAATCAGATGCTTGTTGCTCAAGGTGATCTCGAACAGCTACGCAAAAATTTAATTGCAGAAAAAACACAGCCCGAGCAGGAGTCGTCTTCAATCGTGCGTTCGGTACCGAATGTGATAGCAGCTAATAAGGATATTAAACCTCTTAAAGAACAAACAGAAGAATATCTAAAAAAGCAATTTTCAGGTTTGTTAAAGTTGCAATCGCATAAAATTGATACACAAGCTCCATTAGAGAAATACGGTATCGATTCAATTCTAGCGATGAACCTGACCAACCAGTTGGAAAAAACTTTTGGTACATTATCTAAAACTCTGTTTTTCGAATACCAGACAGTTCGTGAGTTAGCTGAATACTTTATCAAATCTCATTCAGATGTATTGAACCAACTCTTTAGATCTGATAATGTAACTATCGAGAGAATTGCTAGTGTTGTATCTGAGCAAAAAACGCAGGTTAAAGCTAAAGTTAATTCAGACAGACGTATTAACAGACAAAGTGGTGTTAATCCTCCAACAAATTCAAAGCATTCAAAGAAGACAGAACCAATTGCTATTGTTGGTTTAAGTGGCCGTTATCCGGAAGCATATAATATAGAAGAATATTGGCAAAATCTAAGCAATGGTAAAGATTGTATTATTGAGGTGCCAAAAGAGCGCTGGGACTGGAAAGAATACTATACTGAAGACAGATCAAAAGGTGGACATCATTATAGTAAGTGGGGCGGTTTCATTGAAGGAGTTGATGAATTTGATCCTCGCTTTTTTAATATTTCTCCTCGTGAAGCAGCATTAATAGATCCTCAGGAGCGCTTATTCTTGCAGCATTCATGGATGGCAATGGAAGATGCTGGTTATACCCGCGCAAGTTTGCAAATTTCTGAGGAACAGGATTTGCCAGGACAAGTTGGTGTTTATGTTGGTGTAATGTATGGTGAATACCAATTGTTCGGCGCACAGGCCAGCGCATTGGGTAATCGCATGGGAATTGGCACCAGCTATGCAAGTATTGCCAATAGGGTATCATATATTCTGAATCTGCACGGCCCAAGTATGACGGTGGATACCATGTGCTCTTCTTCTTTAACAGCAATTCATCTTGCATGTCAGGATTTGAACCAGGGACGAACTAATTTAGCAATTGCAGGTGGAGTCAATGTTAGTATTCATCCAAACAAATATCTGGTGATAAGTGCCGGACAATTCATATCCAGTGATGGCCACTGCCAAAGCTTTGGTGAAGGCGGAGATGGATACATTCCTGGAGAAGGTGTAGGTGTAGTTGTATTAAAGCGTCTATCTGAAGCGATTAAGGATGGTAATCATATTTACGGAGTTATCAAAGGCAGTACACTCAATCATGGAGGGAAGACCAATGGTTATAGCGTTCCTAATCCGCAGGCTCAGGCCAGTATGATTAGCAGGGCAATGACAGACGCTAATGTAAATGCGCGTCAGATCAGTTATATTGAAGCTCATGGTACTGGTACCAAGTTAGGAGACCCAATCGAAATTGCTGCTTTGAGCCAGGCATTTCAGAAACAGACGAATGATACAGGTTTTTGTTTGATAGGGTCAGCAAAGTCAAATATTGGTCATTGTGAATCCGCTGCTGGTATTGCAGGGCTAACTAAAGTCCTATTGCAAATGAAGCATAAACAAATAGTCCCTTCATTGCATTCCAAAGTCCTGAATCCATATATAGATTTTGCAAAAACACCTTTTATAGTTAATCAGAAATTAAAAAACTGGGAGCAACCTGTGATAGATGGTAAGCTGCAACCAAGAATTGCAGGTTTATCATCTTTTGGAGCAGGAGGATCGAATGCTCACCTTATTATTGAAGAATATGTACCTACAGCTGAAATAGTACATCAACAAATGGCAGAAGTCCTCATTCTTCTTTCAGCGAGAACTGAGGAACAGTTAAAACAAAAGATCAAAGATCTGTTGAAATTTATTATCTCGAAAGAAAATTCAGCAAATCAAATTGACCTTGTTGCTCTGGCATATACGCTGCAGATTGGAAGGGAAGCTATGGTGGAAAGGGTAGGTTTTATTGTCAACTCGATCGAGAAGCTGGCGGAAAAGCTTACAGCTTGCGTAAATGGTGTTCCTGAAATTGATGGCTTCTATCATGGACAAGCTAATCACAAGAAAGGACCTATTGCCTTACTAAGTGAGGATCCTGACTTTCAGGAAACGATAGATAAATGGGTCGCACATAAGAAACTAGCTAAATTGCTTGACTTATGGGTGAATGGTCTGGACTTGGACTGGAGTAAACTTTATAATGAAGTAAAACCACAGTTCATTAGCCTCCCTGTATATCCTTTTGCTAGAGAAAGATATTGGGTTGATTTATTGAATAATGGAAAAAAATCTTCAACAGTAAATAAGTCATCAGTTCTTCATCCTTTGGTTCATACAAACACTTCTGATTTGAGCCAGGTGAGCTTTAGTTCTGCTTTTACAGGTGAGGAGTTTTTCATAGCAGATCATCAAATGAATACCGATGATGGCTCTAAACAAAAGGTTCTGTCAGCTGCGGTATATCTGGAAATGATTCGAACAGCAGTAGAACAAGCATCACCTAATAATCAACAATCTTCTGTTTTGGAACTAAGTAATTTGATTTGGGGACAACCTTTTATTGCTAATGAGAATAAGAAAGTTACAGTGGCTTTGTTTGGAGATGAAAAAGGACAGGTTAGTTATGATGTCTTCAGCCATGAAAATGATCAGGAGGTTGTTCATTGCCAGGGAGAGGCTGTTTATTACCAAGAACAGGCCCCTGCCAGAATTGATATAATGAACCTTGTTCAGAATAGGGGATTTTCCAGATTAGAACCTGCGGGCCTTTATACATTCTTTTCTTCACTAGGCCTTCATTATGGCGCTGCATATCAAGGGATATCTTCTGTCTATAAGGGGGATAAACAACTTCTTGCACATCTGTCTTTACCGGCCTCGGTTGAAAAAAACCAGAAAGATTTTGTTTTGAATCCTAGCATAATGGAAGGTGTTTTGCAAGTATCTATTTGTTTAATTGCTGATTTTCAACAGCAGTTGAGATTCCCTCTTTTGCCATTTTCTCTAGATGCATTATGCATAACAACAGCTTGTAAGAATGAGATGTATGCTTGGGTACGTTATAATGAAGGTAACAATCCGAATGATCAGATCATCAAGTTAGATGTTGACCTCTGCGATAAACATGGTAATGTATGTGTTCAGATGAAGGGATTGTCTTTACAACAAATTAAGATTAGTGCTCCCCTGAAAGTCAATAAAGAAGTTGTTTTACCAGTAAACGTTAGTAGTTCTTCAGAAAGAGTAAAAAGTAAGCCACAGGCAATACAATTGAATGGCTCGGATGAAATAAATACGATCACATTAAAGTCTATTGTTGAAAAGCCTCAGGAAATAAAGTTAATAGATTCTCTACAAGTAAATGACAATATTGCTGATGCTTTCCTTTCCAAGCCACAAGGAATACAATTAAATAATTCTCTTGGAGCGAATAACCTCGAAGACAGTATTTCAGGCAACTCAAAATTATCACCAATTGAATTGACATTGCAACCCTTAGCTCCCTCAAAAAGAAGTGATACGGAATATACAAAAGATCAAATTCAGGAAATATTAATTTCAAGTCTGGCTGAAGCACTTTATTTAAAGCCTTCAGAAATTGATGTAGATAAATCCTTTATAGATCTTGGTCTTGATTCAATAGTAGGAGTAGAATGGATAAAGTTTATTAATAAAACTCTTGGTTTGGAAATATCTTCTACAAAGATCTATGATTATGCAACCATTAAGGAATTAGCATTATTCCTTTCTAAAGAATTAGAAAATGTACAGACTCCTGAGCAAGCAGAAGTGCTGTTACCTTTAGTGGCTGAACCTCAAAGTGAATATGTTCTTGAGGGTGTTGAGAATCTTTCACCGGGGAATGTTTCTTTGGAACAACTCACTCCGATAAATGAGCAAGGCTTAGTTTATAATAAAGAGCATATTCAGCATGTATTAATTGCAAGTTTAGCGGAAGCACTTTATTTGAAGCCCTCAGAAATAGATATCGACAAATCGTTTATTGATATGGGACTTGATTCTATAGTTGGAGTAGAATGGGTTAAGTTTATCAACAAAAAGCTTGGCCTGGATATATCCTCTACTAGGATATATGATTATGCAACTATTAAAGAGCTTGCAATATTTTTAACAAAAGAATTGAAAAGCGTTTCGGTTTCTACTCTTTCTGAAATGTAATAAACTTCAGCAGGCAGATTTTGCAGTGAACTACCAAGCATATGATTGCTGGTGAAACCAAAACAGAGTATTCCATCTTATATCGTATTCCACAACCATGTTAAATTCCATAAAAGAAAAAGAACTTTTTTATACTAAAGAGCAAATTCAGCAAGCGTTGGTTACCAGCTTGGCTGAGGCGCTTTATTTGAGTCCATCAGAAATAGATATTGATAAATCTTTTATAGATCTTGGTCTTGATTCCATAGTAGGAGTAGAATGGATAAAGTTTATTAATAAGACCTTTGGCCTTGAAATATCTTCCACAAAGATTTACGATTATGCTACTATCAAGGAACTATCCTTGTATGTATCGAAAGAACTAGAAAATGTAATAGTTGCTCCTGTTAGTACATTATCTTCTTTACCGGCCAATAGTATTTCAGATTTGAAGACATTAGCCGCTTCAGCAAATTTATATTCAAACCCCTCAAGTGACTCAATCGGACAAGGCCTTGTATATACTAATGACCATATCCAGGAAGTCTTGGTTAAAAGTTTGGCTGATGCACTGTATTTAAAACCATCAGAAGTGGATGTTAATAAGTCATTTATTGATATGGGTCTTGATTCCATAGTAGGAGTTGAATGGATTAAGTTTATTAATAAAACCTTGGGGTTGGAAGTATCTTCTACAAAGATTTATGACTATTCAACCATAAAGGAGCTTACGTTGTTTTTAGCAAAAGAGTTGGGAAATGTTTCGGTTACTTCTATAAAAGAAATTACTCTTAGCCAACCAGTAATTCAGACTCCTGTTTCTAAGGTGTCTGTCCCATTGACAAGTTCATTTCCTAATCTGACCAGGAAAGCTCGTCCTACACAAGTTGTTGAAAGTACCAATGTGGTTACTAATGATAAAATAGCTATTATAGGTATGTCAGGTAGGTATCCGCAGGCAAAGAACTTAGATCAGTATTGGGAAAATCTGGCTCAGGGTAAAAACTCTATTATTGAAGTTCCTTCCTCACGTTGGGATATCAAACAATATTATGACGCGGATCCAAAGCAAAAGGGTAAAATGTATTGCAAGTGGATGGGGATGCTGGATGATGTTGAGTGTTTTGATCCATTATTTTTCCAGATTTCACCTTCAGAGGCTGAAGCCATGGACCCACAACATCGTTTGTTTTTGGAGGAAGGTTATAAGGCATTTGAAGATGCAGGTTATTCAGGTGCAACATTAAGTAATAAAAAGTGCGGAGTTTACTTGGGGATAATGAGTAATGAGTATAGTTACCTCATTGCGAAAAATAATTCCTCATCCGTAAATATAACCGGAAACAGCTTTGCAATAGGTGCTGCACGTCTTGCTTACTTTTTAAATTTGAAAGGCCCGGCTGTTCCGATTGATACTGCGTGCTCTTCTTCATTGGTTGGAATGCACGTTGCTTGCCAGGCATTGTTAAATGGTGAAATAGATATGGCGCTTGCCGGAGGCGTAAGCTTATACTTAATTCCTGAAGCTTATATTGGAATGTGTCAGGCTGGCATGCTCTCCCCTGAAGGTCAATGCAAGACTTTCGATGACTCTGCCAATGGATTTGTGCCAGGAGAAGGTGTTGGAGCTGTTGTGCTTAAAAGATTAGAGGATGCTCAGAGAGATAATGATCATATATATGGTGTTATTCTGGGATCGGGCATTAATCAGGATGGCAAAACAAATGGTATTACAGCTCCAAGTGTTAACAGCCAAACTGAGTTAGAGAGAGAAATTTATTCTAAGTATAAAATTAATCCTGAAACCATTAGTTATATAGAGACTCATGGTACTGGAACTAAGTTAGGCGATCCGATTGAACTGGAAGCACTTTCTACTGTATTTAAGGAGAAAACCTCGAAGAAGAATTTCTGTGCTTTAGGATCAGTAAAAAGCAATGTTGGACACACATCAGGTGCGGCTGGAGTTGCAAGTGTGCAGAAAGTATTGCTGTCGCTGAAGCATAGAACATTGGTGCCTAGCTTAAATGTTGTAAAAGAGAATACCATATTTGATTTTAAGAATTCTCCATTCTTCATTTCCAGAGAAAAACAGGACTGGAAAGTGAATTCTGCTTATCCCTTGCGCAGAGCTAGTGTAAGCTCTTTCGGATTTAGTGGAACCAATTCGCACTTAGTTATCGAAGAGTATCTTCAAAAGCCAAAGAAAAAGGGAACTCTTTCTGGTATTATTAGCAATGGGGGAGTCATCATTCCTTTATCTGCAAGAACTTCTACACAACTAAAACAACGAGCTCAAGATCTAGCAGATTATATTCTTAAAAATAAAGAATCTATCGATCTTGTAGACATGGCCTATACTTTGCAAGTGGGCAGAGACGAGATGAAGGAGCGTTTAGGGTTTGTTGTCAGTTCACTGGATCAGTTATCTGAGAAGCTTCACAATTATATTTCGGATAAGCCTAATTTTGAAAATATTTACAAAGGACAGGTAACACGTGATAAGGATCACTTGACTATATATGGTACTGATGCAGATTTACAAAAGATAGTTGATAAATGGATAAGTGATAAAAACCTTTCTAAGCTTGTTGATTTATGGGTAAAAGGTCTGGAGCTTGACTGGAGTAAGCTTTATGGGAATAATAAACCTCAGCGTGTCAGTCTGCCTACCTATCCTTTTGCAAAGGAAAAGTATTGGGTTGAAGTATCTGTAAATGCTTCTCCTGTAAGCCAGGAGAAAGTCAATGAGATGAAACCTAAAAACAAGGCTTTGCAGGAAGTTGAGGAAAAAATTCAGAAAATGTATTTTTATCCTGAATGGAAGAAAAGTCCGATATCACTTCAATCAGAGACAAATAAATCATTTGCAGAAGGTCCGACCCTGGTTATTGACACTTCAGATGACTTATACAATGCAGCAATAGGAAAGCTGAAGGGAAGCATTGCGGATAAATCCTTCATACTGGTAAAATTGGGAGATGAATATCAGGAACATGAATCTAATGTTTTTACCATTAACCAAGACAATGAAGGTCAATACAATCAACTAGTTGATACTCTAAAAGAGAGGAATCAGCTTCCTCGGCAAATTGTATACCATGGATTAACAATTGAGCATCTTGAGAAAGATAGTCAGGTGAATGATAGTTTTTATACGCTCTTTTATCTCTGCAAAGCTCTGCTTAATCAGAAAAATCAACAGTCCGTTAAAATTTTATCAATCTTCTCGACAAACGGAAGTATAACAGTTCCACAAAGTGCGGCAATTGCTGCTTTCTTCAAAACACTCACTTTAGAGAATCCAAAGTATCTTACCAAGGTAGTTGAAGTTCAGAGTAATTCCGCAAATCCTGAGATCTCAATTGAAAGCAAAATCAATATTATTCTGGATGAGTTTAGCGAAGAACTTTGGAATAAAAATGAAGTCAGATATAAACATGATAGCGGAAAATATATCAGAAATGTCAGAGAATTGACGAGCTATACCCCAGTTTCAAATAAATTAGCAACATTGCCTTTCAAGCAAGGTGGCGTCTACATCATATCAGGAGCTTTAGGAGGCTTAGGGTATATTATCAGCGAATACTTAGCTAAAAACTATCAGTGTAAATTGGTCCTTTTCGGAAGATCTGCGCTAAAAGCAGAACAGGAAGCAAAGGTAAATCAATTAAAGGCCTATAATGCAGAAGTTATTTATTTGCAAGCTGATGCCTCTAAGTTGGAAGATATGGAAGCCGTTGTTCATAAAGCAAAGCTTCAGTTTTCTCAGATAAATGGTGTGATCCATTCGGCAGGCGTCAATAAAGATTCTTTTATACTAAAGAAAACAAAAGAAGAAATTGAAAAGGTGTTAGCACCTAAAATTTATGGAACACTTAATTTAGATCAGGCGACGACAGATGAAAATTTAGATGTGTTTATTTTGTTTTCTTCAATTGCAGGAGTGATGGGTAATTTAGGGCAATGTGAATATGCTTATGGAAATCACTTTTTAGATTCATTTGCTGAATTGAGAGAAAGCAAGAAGAAGCAACAAAAGCGTTTTGGCAAGACCCTTTCAATTAACTGGCCTTTTTGGGAAGAGGGAGGAATGGTTCTTTCTCTGGATGAACTTGCCATAGCAAAGAAAGTAACGGGAGTTTGTCCGATCCCTACCAATGTTGGTATTCAATATTTGGAGGAATTCTTACAATCACATCTGACCCAAGGCATAGCTTTTTACGGATATCCATCAAGGGTTAATGTTTATTCAGGTCAGGAATCAAAGCAGCAAGGTCAAAGCACCAAAATCTTGACTAGCACTATTGATCCAGCAATTCTTTTGGAAAAAACGGAAGCATATCTGAAAGCTTTAGTAGGTGCTGAAATTAAGCTTTCTCCCGAGAAGATTGATTCCCAGGAACGGTTTGAATCTTTTGGTATTGATTCGATTATCGTTAGTCGCTTTAATGTAACATTAGAAAAAGATTTAGGTGCCTTGTCCAAGACATTGTTCTATGAATATTCAACAATAGAAGAATTAGCAGGATACCTGACACGAGAAGCAGGTAAGGCTTTAGTTCAGTTTTTTAATCTAGGGTATTCAGAAGAAGAGATTCAAACTGTTGAGGATAGTGAAGTTGATTTTGAAGGAGAAAAGGACATTCAGATAAAGCACGAGTATGGAAGTAATGAGCAGATTGCAATTATTGGAATTCATGGTTATTACCCTCAATCGGAAGATTTAAATAGGTACTGGGAAAATCTGAAACAGGGAAAAGATTTGATCGATCTTGTTCCTGCCAGTCGTTGGGATTATGAACAGTTCTATCATCAGGATCCTGAGAAGGCTGCTGAGGGAAAGATATATTGTAAATGGGGAGGCTTCGTAAATGATGTCGACAAATTCGATCCTCAATTCTTCAATATTTCTCCTGAAGAAGCGAGGATAATGGATCCTCAGGAGCGTCTTTTCTTACAGTCAGTTTGGGGGGCAATTGAAGACGCAGGATACAGCAAGGATAGTTTGAAAAAACGCCATCCTAAAGCAAAGAGTGCTGATGTGGGAGTTTTTGTGGGTGTTACTACCAATTCCTATAGTTTACTGGCAGCTGAGGAATGGAGCAGTGGGAATGTTGTTCCCAGCGCTCAGCCTTGGTCTATAGCAAACCGTGTCTCATATATATTCGACTTCCAAGGTCCAAGCATGCCTATTGATACTGCATGCTCTTCTTCACTGGTTGCAATCCATCTTGCGTGTGAAAGTCTCAAGAAGCGGGAGTGTCAGGTCGCTGTGGCCGGAGGAGTTAATCTATATTTGCATCCATCCAAATATCACTCCTTCTGCAAAAGAAGAATGGTTTCTCTGGAAGGTAAGTGTCGCAGTTATGGTGCCGGTGATGATGGCTTTGTTCCTGGAGAAGGAGTTGGGTCTGTAATACTTAAACCACTTAGCAAAGCTATTGCAGATAAAGATCATATCTATGCAGTAGTGGCTGGCAGTGCATTTGACCATGGAGGAAGATCAAATGGCTATTCTGCTCCAAATCCGAATTCACAAGCAAACCTGATTGAACATACACTTAGAAAGTCACAAATTCATCCTGAAACTATTGGATATATTGAGGGGCATGGAACAGGTACTCAATTAGGTGATAGCCTCGAAATTGTTGCTTTAACCAATGCGTTTAATAAACAAACAAAGAAAAAACAGTTCTGTCCTATAGGTTCGGTGAAAGCGAATATTGGCCACCCTGAGTCTGCTGCTGGAATTGCAGGTGTAGCAAAAATTTTATTGCAAATGAAACACAAGCAGATTGTTCCTACCATCCATTCAGAAGAAGTAAATCCAAATATCGAATTCAAAGAATCTCCTTTTTATCTTGAACATAAATTAACGGCATGGGAATCATCCCCTGATTATCCGAGAAGGGCGATTATTAACTCATTCGGAGCAGGAGGCGTGAATGCATGTATGATTTTAGAGGAATATGAAAAGTCTGATGAAAAGGAAAATGTAAATGAGGTAGGATCATATCTTGTAATACTTTCTGCAAAAAATGAAGATCGCCTTCGTGAATCTGTCAATCGCCTTCTGACTTTTGTGGGCAAGGAAAAGAATGTAAATCTTTCAGATCTCTCCTATTCACTACAAGTTGGTCGTGAAGCTATGCAAGAGCGACTGGCAATCGTTGTCTCGGACAGGAGGGAATTGATGGAGCGATTAAAGGACTGGAGGCAGCATAAACCTTCTGGTAGTATTTATCAAGGTAAGTATGACCCTCGTGAAGGGAGAAAGAAATCGACCAACAATGAAGATCTTCAAAAGATTGTTAAATCAAATGACCTTGCTAAGATAGCAGAATTGTGGATTGCTGGAATTGATGTTGACTGGGAAAGTTTATATGCAACAAATAAGCCGAATAGAATTGCATTACCCACATATCCTTTTGCTAAAGAGCGTTATTGGGTTTCAGATGTAAATACTTCTGCAAAGAAAAATGCTTCTGTTCAAGGAAATGGAAATGTTAATATGCACCCTTTGGTATCATATAACTCTTCAACATTGAGAGAAGTGAGCTTTAGTTCATTATTGTCTGATAAGGAATTCTATGCGATGGATCATCAGGTGCATAATGAAAAGATCTTTCCAGGTTCTGGTTTTCTTGAAATGGCCGGTATTTCTGGAAATATAGCAGGTGAGCAAAAGGTGTCTAAGATTACAGATATTGTTTGGGCAAATCCATTAAGCTTTAAAACAGGACCTCAATTGGTTCAAACGATATTAAAACCAAACGGAAGAGGAACAGAATATCAGATTGTGTCATTGAATGATGATAATGAAAGAGTACTTCATTCAGAAGGAAAGTTGTTTTTCAAAAATGGTATTGGCCATTCAGAGACTGCCGAGAAGACAATCTCAATAAAGGCACTGAAAGAAAAATGTGCAAAACCACAGAACGGTACAAATCTCTATAATTTATTTACTAATGCTGGTTTTAATTACGGTTTGGGTTTTCAAACCATTCAGGAATTTTACATCAATGATTCATATGCCTTATCTAAATTGAAGATAGCAGATTATTTAAAATCTGATTTTGATCAATTCATCCTTCATCCTTCCTTGCTTGATGGCGCCTTACAGACAGTCGCCGGTTTACTAGGAGGATCAGAACCTACAACTCCTTATCTTCCTTTTGCAATTGATGAATTGGAAATAATTCGTCCTATGTCGCAGATCTGCTATGCTTATGTTGAAGATGCGGATAAAGAGAAACAAGCAAAGGCGGGAGTTAAAAAGTTTAATATTCAATTACTGAATGAAGGAGGAGATCCCTTAGTGAGATTAACAAATTTTTATGTCAGAGCTTTGGGAAAGCTTTAAATATTTTGACGTTATTTATTTTTTATTTTTAAACAAGTTTGATAAATCTTAAAGTACCGCTATGAGAGCAATGGTTTGCACAAAATATGGACCTCCAGAGGTCCTTCAGCTTAAAGAGGTTGAAAAACCTGTGCCTAAAAATGATGAAGTTCTAATAAAAATTTATGCAACACCTATAACCGCACCAGACAGGAGAATCAGAGGTTTAAATGTCCCTTTCCCTGCAGCGAAGATCCTGATAAGATTGATGTTTGGTTTCACAAAGCCAAGAAAACCTATACTCGGTTTGTATGTGGCTGGAGAAATTGAATCAGTAGGAAAAGATGTGTCTCAATTTCAAAAAGGTGATCAGATATATGCGCGCACTGGGTCTCGATTAGGAGCCTATGCGCAGTATGTCAATCTTCCTGAAAAATGTGTTATGGCATTAAAACCAACGAATGTGTCTTACGAAGAAGCTATTGCTGTGCCTTATGGAGGTTCGAATGCTTTACATTTCCTCAAAAGAAAAGGCGGTATAAAGAAGGGACATAAGGTGCTTATTTACGGTGCGTCCGGAGCAATTGGTACTTCAGCAGTTCAGCTTGCCAAATATTTTGGTGCGGAAGTTACCGGTGTCTGCAGTACTTCAAATATAGAGTTGGTGAAATCCCTCGGAACAGATGCTGTGATTGATTATACAAAAAAAGATTATACCGATAGCAACGAACTTTATGATATCATCTTTGATGCAGTTGGAAAAATCACTTTTAAGAAAAGTAAGAAATTGCTTAAACCAGATGGGAAATATGTATCAGTGTTTTCTTCAGGTACTGCAAAAATACTTACAGAAGATTTTCTCCTACTCAAAGAGCTTGTTGAAAAGGGAAAATTTAAACCGGTTATTGATAGATGTTATCCATTAGAACAGTTGGCAGAAGCTCATAGATATGTGGATAAAGAACATGCAAAGGGAAACGTAGTAATTACTGTTTCGCATCAGGATTATTTCATACGCTGATAGAATTGTATTTGAAAATGGATTTATAGGTCTATTCAAAGTAGATGTTTAATAAAGAAGAATAATATATAACTATAAAAATAGGAGGAGAAAAATGAAAAAGAATATTGATTGGCCAGGTGAATGGTTTCGAGCCATGGAAGACTGTGGCGAAGATGTTTCAGGAATTTTCGGACAGATTAAAGAAGGTTCCGCACAACCTGAATGGACAGAGTTACCGCACTATGATTATGACGGAGTAGGAGGTTTGGCTTATCTGATGAGAGCTCAAGGTTTAAAAGTGGATCAGGTTCCAACTTTGAAGGATGATAAATATACTTTTTTCCGCAAGCTGCGTGGAATGATGGCATATCTGCCTACAGCGGCTGTCAGAAAGCAAAAGTGGCTTAAGATTGATCCAAATGCAAAACATACTGCGCTTCCTGTTCATGAACGTATCTCTTGGTATTTATTTACAAAAGAAGAGACAGATGAAATAAAGTTTGCTGCTAGGACTGCAGGTGTAACAGTGAATTCTTATTTATTGTATCATTTAGATGCTGTAGTTTCGGCTCAACTGATGCCCCCTTCAGCAAGTAGACGTTGGTCTGTTCCAGTAAATGTTCGCGGTGGTGTAGAACGTTCTGCCGAATTAATCCATACATCTTTCTTGGCTGTGGATATTGATCACAATTTTTCCATAAAGCAGCTTCATGAAAAAATAGTTGGCTTAATGAAAAGAGGCTATCACTGGGGCGCCTGGTTTGGGATTCAAGGTGGATCTATGATGGGGCAGGAGAAAATGCGTAAATATTTAGTCGATAGAAAACAACAAGGAGAGAGCTGGACAGGCACATTCTCAAATGTCGGTGTATGGGATATACCTGGTAGTGGCCATTGGCTGGTTTGTCCAAATGTTCCATATATGTATCCAATTGGTGCTGCATGTATGACAACACATGGACGTATGGGAATTACAATTCAGTTACACCATTCTTTGGGGAATGATGCACGGACACGTCAATCCATATTAGATTCCTGGATAAAATCTTCCTTGAAGAATAAATCTTTTTCAATGCAGGAAGCATGATATAAATAAGAGACTATAATATTACTGGAGAAATTTGACGATATCTTCATATTAAAATCTCGTATCTGTTTTGTAGTTCAATTCCTGATAATTATTTTTACTAACTCTTACAGAGATAGTTTTTTTGAGTACGAATATAATTGCCTTAAGGCAATATTGAAAAGAAGTCTTTTAACAGCTATTAATAACTTCTATTTTCATAAAAGCATATTTTATAAATACCCAGTCAGTACAGGTATATAGCATACATACTATATACTATTAATACATATAATAGTTTTATAAAAATTTACCATAAATAAATATATGAGTATAGTCGGAATTGAAGCGATTAATGTTTTCGCTGGTACCTCCTATTTGGACGTAGAAAAGCTTGCCGAATATCGTAAGTTGGATATGACTCGGTTTAATAACCTTATGATGAAAGAGAAGACGGTTGCACTGCCTTATGAAGATCCTATCACCTTCGGAGTAAATGCTGCCAAACCTTTGATTGATGCATTAAGTCCGGAAGAGAAGGATCGTATAGAGTTGGTTATTACATCTACTGAGTCGTCCTTCGATTTTGCAAAGTCAATGAGTACATACATTCATCATTACTTAGGCTTAAATCGTAATTGTCGTTTGGTTGAACTTAAAAATGCTTGCTATTCTGGTGTAGCCGGATTGCAGATGGCAATCAATTTTATCTTATCCCAAACTTCACCAGGAGCAAAGGCATTACTGATTGCCACTGACATTTCCCGTTTTATGATTGAAGATGGAGGTGATGCCCTATCTCAGGATTGGTCATTTGCAGAGCCAAGTAATGGTGCAGGAGCGGTAGCAGTATTAATCAGTGAAAAGCCACATGTGTTTCAGATTGATGTTGGAGCTAATGGCTACTATGGTTACGAAGTTATGGATACATGCAGACCATCCGCAGATTCAGAAGCTGCTGATTCGGATTTGTCATTGCTGTCTTACCTTGACTGTTGTGAAAATTCTTTTATCGAATATCAAAAACGTGTTAAGGGTGCAGACTATGCCAAAACATTCGGCTACTTGTCTTTCCACACCCCATTTGGAGGTATGATCAAAGGTGCCCATCGTAACTTAATGCGTAAAATGGTTCAGGCTAAGCCGAAGGATATCGAAGAGGATTTCAATCGTAGAGTAATTCCCGGACTTACTTATTGTCAACGTGTGGGCAATATCATGGGAGCTACCGCAATGTTGTCTTTAGCAAGCACAATAGACAATGCTAACCTGGATGCACCTCAGAGGATTGGTTGTTTTTCTTATGGTTCAGGATGTTGTTCGGAGTTTTTTAGTGGTGTTGCAAGAAAAGAAGGGCAGCTACGTATAAGGGCTCTTAATATCAGAGAGCAATTAGATAAAAGATATGAGCTGACGATGGAGGAATATGAAAACCTTCTCAGAGGAAGTAATGCACTTAAGTTTGGCACACGTAATGTGACTTTGGATAGTAGTTTCATTCCTCAAGCAAGAAAGGCAATGGGTAAAGAAACTTTATTCTTAAAAGAGATAAAAGAATTTAAAAGGATATACGAATGGGTGTCTTAGTCAGTGCAAAGCCTTATAAAAACATAAAGGCAAGGTTCGAAGACGACATTTGTTATATACAGATGTATCGCCCAGATGCGAATAATACTATTAATGATGGCCTTATTGAAGAGTTTTCCGAAGTGCTGGGTCAATGTGAAAATGAAGTTAAAATTGTGGTAATAGAAGGTTTGCCGGAAGTTTTTTGCTTTGGTGCAGATTTTAAAGGGATTCAGAAAAGCATGGAAAGTCAAACTCAACATCATGAACAAGATCCAGAGCCTTTGTATAATCTATGGTTACAAATGACTTCCGGGCCTTATATTACAATTGCTCATGTACGGGGAAAGGCCAATGCAGGCGGGATTGGATTTGTTGCAGCCAGTGATATAGTATTATGTGAAGAAAAGGCAGTATTCAGTTTGTCTGAACTGCTTTTCGGATTAATGCCAGCATGTGTATTGCCATTTCTGATTCGTCGAATGGGATTTTCCAAAGCGAATTATATGACATTAATGACCTCCCCTATCACAGCCAAACAAGCTCATGAATGGGGCTTAGTGGATGCTTATGAAGAGAGTAGTGAAAATTTGTTGAGGAAGCATTTGTTGAGACTTAGACGATTATCTAAGGAAGGAGTTGCACGCTACAAGAAGTATATTGGATCCTTGGATGAAGATCTTTTGAGGTCAAAGCAAAAGGCATTTGATGCTAATATAGAAGTCTTCTCAGATCACAATAACCTTGAGAAAATTTCACGGTACGTAAAAACTGGGAAATTTCCCTGGGAAGGAGCTTAATTATGTCAGAGGAGGTTATTGAACTTAAAGAGATAAGTGCTGGAATTATCCAGATCAGAATGCAGGATAAGGAAAGCAAGAATATGTTCTCTGTTCCTTTGGCTGAAGGACTGATTCAAGCTTTTGAAACTATCAAAACCCAAACTCAATACAAAGTAGTAATACTAACAGGTTATGAAAGTTACTTTGCCAGCGGAGGAACCAAGGAGGGGTTGCTTGAAATTTCTGACGGAAAGGCAAGGTTTACGGATATTGATCTTTACAGTCTGGCTTTGAATTGCCCTATTCCCGTAATTTCAGCAATGCAAGGACATGGAATAGGCGGAGGTTTTGTAATGGGAATGTTTGCTGATTTTGTGATTCTAAGCAGGGAGAGTATTTATACTACCAACTTTATGAAATATGGCTTTACGCCAGGTATGGGATCAACTTTCATCCTGCCTAAAAAGCTTGGTATAAGTTTAGCAGAAGAAATGATGCTGTCTGCTAAAACCTATAGAGGAGAAGAGTTACAGAAGAGAGGTATTCCTTTTCCTGTACTTCCACGGGAACAAGTAATGGAATATGCTTTGGAGTTGGCAAAGACTATTGCTGAAAAACCAAGGGTGTCACTTGTTACTTTAAAGGATCATTTGGTTGCAGACCTTCGGGCCGGCCTTCCAAAAGTTATCGAACAGGAGGAGGCAATGCATGAGATAACATTCCTTCAACCTGAAGTAAGAGATAGAATTAAAGACCTCTTTGGAAAGTAATTCAATAAATAGGTCACAGTCTAAATCAAAAGATTTTGTCTTCGTGTGCTAGCTAACCATTCCATATTAATTTTTGACAATAATTTAATCAATCATAAAATTTATGAAAAGAATCACTAACTCCATTTCGGAGTACTTTGCCAATCTTCCAGATCAGGTTCGGAAAAGGAAGCTCCTCTTCTCACTGTTTTTCATTGGTGCTACTGTAGCATGTTTCTTTGGAATGCAGAAGTCCAAATTTGATCTTACAATTGAAGGATGGTTTGCAAAGAACGATCCTGTATATGTCGCATTTAATGAATATCACGCTCAGTTTGGAAGTGAAGATGGAGTTTATATAGTTTATAAGCCTAAAGATGGAAATGTGTTTTCTCGCAAATCGTTGGAAGCGATAAGAGGAATTCGTGAGGAGCTTCTTGATTACAGGTCAAAATTAAAGGATGGAGAAAAATCTGCACTTGATCATATTGTAAAAATCAACAGTCTAGTTAATGCCCCTGTGTTAACTGTTGAAGAAGATATGCTTATTTCTAAACCTTTGGTAAGTAGCAGAATCCCAACATCAGCCGCAGAGCTAGATCAGATCAGAAAAACTGCGGAAGCACAAAGAAGCTTTCCTCTACAGTATTTTTCAAAGGATCTGAAATACGGTGGAATGTACATTGAAACGGATTTTGGGGCCATACCTGAAGACTCTGATGTGCCGGCGGATCAGGTTGCTGCTACTGATATGGAAATTGTGATGGATGGTTCAAAATTAAAAGACAATGTTTCGGCAAAAAAAGAAACTCCACGCTTTAAGCCAACAGACATGGCGGATTATACCGCTTTGAATAATGCAATAAAAGCTATTATTGACAAACCTGAATATGCAGATCATCTGGAATATTATGCAGTTGGTAATACTGCTGGATCAGAGTATCAAAACATAATGGTGGCGGAAATGGGAATGTTGTACTTGGCAGCATTTGTGATCATAATAGTTCTGTTATGGTTCCTGTTCCGTTCATTGTCTGCCGTTGTTTGGGGAATGCTCATCGTTTTCTTAACTACTATCTGGACTCTTGGTATTTCAGCTTTACTGGGTTTGCCATTTACAAGTTTTCTAATACTCACTGTTTTGCTGATTCTTACAGTCGGTATAGCTGATTCGGTTCACTTGATGTCTGGTTACATGTTTTATCGTAAGACGAATCATGACCATAATTCTGCACTTAGGCATACTTATAAAAGCACAGGAGCACCTATGCTTATGACTGCAATTACAAACATGGCAGGTATATTGGCATTAAATATTTCAGACCTGGTTCCTATTCAGAATTTTGCATGGATGTCAACGTTAGGGATTTTTCTTGCTTTGTTTCTATCAATTTTCCTTCTTCCTTTAATGCTTGATTTGTGGCCCCCGGTTCCAAAGGTTGAAAAGGCAGACAAGAAACAGCCTAGCTTTATTAGTCGTATTGTTCCAAATTTTGCCCTCTCTTTGCAAAAATCACTGGATAAAGTTATTCCTGCTGTAGAAAAAAGACCAATCGTTCCTATTATCTCTTTCTTGTCAGTCTTTGTTATTTGTATAATTGGGGCATCAATGGTGAAAGTGGATACCAGCTTAACTGATACTTTCCCTGAAGATTCCAGATGGAATAAAAATGTTAAAATTGTTGATGAGAAAATGTCTGGGTCATCTCGTATTGCAATCTATCTTGACTTAGGCAAGGATGACGGCCTTCAGGACCCGCAAGTATTGAACGTAATAGATGAACTACAACAAAAGTTTGAAAAGAAATATACCAAGTATGTAGTGACGACTTCGTCTATAGTTAATGTTGTAAAGGATTCGTATCAAAAGTTAAATCAAGGCCAGGCAGATAAATATATTATTCCTTCCGACGAGAAACAGCTTTCTCAAACTCTATTCTTGTTTAATAATGCTAATCCTGATGATCGCAGAAGGATGATTGATGATAATTACAGAAAAGCAAATATCTCGATAACATTGCATACTTATGGCTCATATGAATACACCAGAGTTTTTGATGAAATGCAAAAGGATATTCATGAGGCTGTGAATAAAATCAAAACGAAATATCCGGATACTTTTGTTTCTGTTACCGGTGGATTTGCTTTGGCAATGAAAACCGCTGACTATCTCACGCAAAATGAGTTTAAAAGTTTTGGTTTAGCTCTTTTTGTTATCAGTATTATTTTATTGCTGGTTTTTGGATCACTCAAAGCAGGCTTAATTTCAATAATACCAAACTTAATTCCTTCAGTATTGACCTTTGGTATAATGGGATGGTTCGGAGTTCCTCTGGATTTTTTTACAATGATGTTAGCCCCGGTTATAATAGGAGTTTCTGTTGATGATACTTCAACTTTTATTAGTCAATATCGCCTTGAGGTTTTGAAGGATGGAAATATCAGGAGAGCCTTGAAGCATACCATGAAAGAATCTGGTCAGGCAATCGTATTTACTTCTTTAATTCTTGGGCTTGGTTTTGGTATAATGTCCATTGCAGAAAGTACTGGAACATCGAACGTGGGAAAATTTGGCTCTCTGGCCATCTTTGCGGGGTTATTGTGTGACCTGTTTTTGCTTCCTGCACTAATTATGGTGTTTAAATTAAACTTCCAGAAGAAAGGAACAAAGTTCGAATCCAACCAAGAGCAGTATAAAGAATTAATCGGTGCTTAAAATCAATATAAAAAAGTATGAAATCATTTCAGATAATTATTGCAATCGTTTTATCAATTTTTGGACTTACAGCTTTAGTGCCTGCATCGACACAGGATGCACTAAAAATTATCAGTAGAGTTGATAGTGTTAGCAGAGAATCGTATAAGACATCTGTTACCAAGATTAAATTAACGACTTGCAAATATGAAATAAAAGGAGGAAGCTTGAGCTGCTCTGAAAATCCTAGGATATCAGTTCTGGAAAGCGCACAAAAGCATTATGGTAATGAAACAAGATCCATTGCTGTTGTGCTGGAGCCTTCTAAGGACAAAGGTATTGGTATGTTGACCTATGAGAATCTGGAGGCAGGAAAAGACAATGACACCTGGTTATATTTGTCAGCAATTGGAAAAGTTAAACGTCTGGTGTCTAGCAGTGAAGATAGCGATGAAAGCGGAAGCTTCTTTGGGTCTGAATTTTCCGTTGAGGATATGAGCAGTAGAAAAGTTAAAGACTATACATACAAACTTATCGGAGAAGAAACTTATGATAACCGGAAGGTTTGGGTGATAGAATCAGTACCAACCGCATTACGTGTGAAAAAGACCAAATACGGAAAAATTACATCATGGATTGACAAAGAGAGATTACTCATTTTGAAGGAAGACCTTTATGATCATAGAGGAAAGCTCTGCAAGCAATTAAACAGAAAAGGAGTTGAGCTT
The DNA here is from genome assembly GCF_000426725.1 of Sporocytophaga myxococcoides DSM 11118. NCBI lineage: Bacteria > Pseudomonadati > Bacteroidota > Cytophagia > Cytophagales > Cytophagaceae > Sporocytophaga > Sporocytophaga myxococcoides. The sequence continues at coordinate 299,203 of NZ_KE384560.1, forward strand.
ATAGACAAGGTTTGGGTAGTGAGAGTAACCACTATGAATAATCTTGTTTCGAGAAGGGTAACTGAGTTGAGATTGATATCAGTTGCATATAATATGGAAGCTTCTGATGAATTTTTGACTCAAAGAAGCCTTACAGACTTTGCATTCAGAGAAAAGAACTTAGCCAAGTTCCGTACCTACATGAAATAGGAAAGTGCAGCCATATTTAGTTTTTTGTTAGACCTAATTTTATATATCAATTTTGAAGTCGGTAGCTAGTATTTTTTTCAGTATTTCATTCTGTTTTCTATACACTGTTGTAGTTGGTCAGATTCCTGGTGATAGTAGTTTGATATTAAATGATACAAGTTTAACATCTGGAGATGCTGGATTGATATATAGTTTTGAACCAATAGGAGATGGGCCAGATTCTGTCTCCTTTTGGTCTAGGAATGTTGTCACGCCAATGCGATTAACATTAATGCATGAAGCTTCCTATAAAGTTAAATCTCCGACCAGATTTATAAAGAATCGGACAGCAATTAGGTTGGAATACTCTAAGTTTTTCTTTAAGAATTTATTGTATTTTCAGTATGACTCAAAATTATTAGGCTTTTGGAGCAACGACCATCAGGCAGAAGCAAGAGATAAGGACATTTGGTTTAGATTAAGAACCAGGGAAGCGTTTATGCAAGCTAGTTTTGGTCGAACCAGCATAAAAGCGGGGATTCAACTCCTGGTCTTGGGCGAGTCTGATTTTACAGCTATTACTGATGTTATTAGTCCATGGAATTATTCAGAGTTATTCTTTGTGTCTCC